>JALYLZ010000034.1 GCA_030774015.1 Actinomycetota bacterium
AAGCGAGGATGTCTGAGCAGGCGGCCGCCCCCGCCCGGGCCCCAACCACCGACCGGGTCTTCGCCACAGCAGTCAAGGTCCACGGCAACCCTCCCTGCCAGCTGGGCCAGCGCATGGAGATCGGCCCAGGCGGCCCTCTCGAAGGAACCCTCGGCTGCGCGGAGTTCGACGCGGCGGCGGTGGCCGACGCCCCGGAGATCCTGCGCACCGGCCGTCCCGAGACCCGCACGTACCACCACGACCTGGGAGACATCGAGGTGTTCCTGGAACCGCACCTGGCCCCTCCCACCCTGATCGCCGTGTCGGCCACGCCGATCGCCCTGGAGCTCCTGCGGCTCGGTCACGCCCTCGGCTACCGGACGGTGCTGGTGGAGTCCCGGCCGGAACGGATCACCCCCGAGCACCGCGGCGCCGCCGACGAGACCCTGGCCAGCCTGGAGGGCGTCGAGCCGAACGGGCGGACCGACGCCGTCCATACCGACCACGACGCGCCCGGCGTGGCGGAGTCGGTGGCGCGGCTGCTGAAGTCGCCGGCCCACTTCGTGGGGGTGCTGGGGAGCCGCCGCCACGTCGGGCCTCACGTCGAAGCGCTGAGGCAGATGGGGTTCTCCGAGGAGGACCTGGCCCGGGTCCGCTCACCGGTGGGGCTGGACATCGGCGCGAAGAGCCCCGCGGAGATCGCCGTGTCCATCGCCGCCGGCCTGGTGGCGGCCCGGTCGGAACGCGTCGGCGGCTGGCTGGACCGTTGAGCCTTCCATCGCGCCGCGCCACGCGCCCATGAGCATCGCCCTGTCCGTGTTCGGCGTGATGTGCTGCCTCACCGGCGGCATCTGGATCTTCCAGGGCGTCGGCGTGCTGCACGGCAGCTTCATGACCGGCCAGTCCCTGTGGGCCTGGATGGGGCTCGTCACGCTCGCGGGGGGCCTCGCCTTTCTGGCCCTCGGGCGGCGAAGCGCGCGCGGTTCCTGACGTTCCCCCTGGGCGGACGGGGCGGCCCCACCCGCAGCCGCTCCAGCAGCAGGCCCGCGCCCCGCACGACGCAGGTCATCGGCTCCGGGTCCACGCGGACCGGCACGCGGGTCTCCTCGGCGAGCCGCCGGTCCAGCCCCACCAGGAGGCTCCCGCCGCCGGTCAGCGTGATGCCGCTCCCCGCCAGGTCCGGGACGACCTCCGCCGGGACGCGCTCCGGAGGCATGACGAAGCCACATGCGTATCGGATACTTGACCGGTCGTGCAGTCGCCCGGTCCCCTCTTCCGACCCCCTGCCAGCCGTGGCTTCGGGGCCAGGCGCCGCCGTCAGCGCTTCCGGCGCGGCTTCGCCGCCTTCCTGGTGGTCGTGCTGGCCCTCATCGTGTGGGAGGTCCACCCGTTCTTCGGCGGCAACAGCGAGAAGGCGGCGGGCGGCCAGGACAGCCCCTCAGGGGGTGCCTCGGGCGGGCCCAGCTCCGGCCCCACCCGGCTCCCCTCCGTGAACCCGATCAAGCACATCGTGTTCCTGATCAAGGAGAACCGGACGTTCAACAACTACTTCGGCCTGTACGGACACGGCGCGGTGGGTACGGACACCGGCGGCACGCTGGAGTGCTCGGGCAGCCCCAAGCACTGCGTGCCCGGCCCGCCGTACAAGCTGGCCTGGGCGCGCGACCAGCAGCCCCACGACATCACCCACGGTTTCTCCTCCGGCCTGTACTCGATCGACGACGGCCGGATGGACGGCTACAATATCATCGGGGCGGGCACCGACATGTCCGGCTACGTCGTGATGCACCGCGATTGCAGCCCCCCGAAGGGCTGCGTCCCCAACTACTACGCGTACGCGGACCGGTTCGTGCTGGCCGACCACTTCTTCACGTCGATGTACGGGCCGACCTTTCCGGAGCACCTGTACACCGTGGCGGCCCAGGCCGACGGCATCGTCGACAACAAGTCGACCACCGATCACCCGGGGAGCTACTGCACGGACCCCACCGAGTACACGCCGCATTTCAAGCCGAACCTCAGCCCCTCCGACATCAAGCAGATCCTGTATTACGAGGACCACGTCACGGCCGCCATCCCGGACAACCTCTACCGGATCTCCCGGTACTGGGAGGACATCCGGACCTGCATCAGCATCAAGACCGTCCCCCAGGAGCTCGAGCAGGCGGGGATCAGCTGGAAGTACTACGCGGACACCGACCAGTGGCAGAACGCCCTCCAGGCCATCCGTCCGGTATGGGACAACCCGAAGCTGCACGCGAACATCCAGCCGCCCGAGCAGTTCATCACCGACATCAAGGCCGGGAAGATGCCGGCGGTGTCGTGGCTGATCCCGCCGGAGCCCTACAACGAGCACCCGGGAAGCGGCGTCTCGGTGTGCGGCGGCGAGAACTGGACCGTCCAGCACATCAACGCGGTCATGCACAGCCCGTACTGGAAGAGCACCGCGATCGTGGTGGTGTGGGACGACTTCGGCGGCTTCTACGACGGGGTGCCGCCACCGCACTACGACATCATGGGCCTCGGTCCGCGCACGCCCGCGCTGATCATCTCGCCCTACACCAAGCAGGGGAACAACCCCGACGGCGGGTACGTGGACCACACCACGTACGAGTTCTCCTCCGTGCTGGCCTTCATCGAGAAGACCTTCGGCGTGGCGCCTCTCACCGACCGCGACCGCAAGGCCAGCCCGCTGGCGGGCGCGTTCGACTTCGCCCACCCGAACTTCGATCCGCTGGCCCTGAAGTACCGGCCGGACTGCCCCTACGGGAGCGACCTCACGCCCGAGTAGATCCCGCGAACCGCCCCATCAGCCTGCCCCGGCGCATCGGCAGCTTGACCTGGTAGTTCCCGTGGGTCCGGATCCGGCCCGCCGGCCAGCCCCACCACGGGCGGCCCGGCGCCGGGTACCGGGGGAGCAGCACCGGCGGACGCGGCGTCTGGTCGAAGTCGAAGTCCCGGCGGAGGTCGCCCAGGACGGGCGCGTTCTCCCGGACGTCCGGGCGCGAGTCCGGCCTGCCGTCAGTCCGCGGGTCCAGCCTCTGCCCGCCCAGGAAGTCGTCCTCGATGAACTTCAGGTAGGCGTCGAACGACAGCGTCTGGTGGTCGATGAAGCCCTTCCGGGCGTACGGGCTGATGACCATGGCCGGAACCCGGAGGCCGTAGCCGGCGCCGTCCACCCGGGGAGGGAGGACGTGGTCGTAGAACCCGCCCCAGTCGTCCCACGCCAGGAAGATGGCGGTGGAGTCCCACTCCGGGCTTTTCATGGCGGCGTCGATCACCCGGGTCACCCAGGCCTGGCCGGCCCGGATGGAGGCCGGGGGGTGCTCGCTGTCCCGGCCGTTCGGCACGACCCACGACACCGACGGCAGCGTTCCGGCCCGGGCGGCCCGGAAGTAGTTGGTCACGCTCTGGACGTTCCCGAGCTGATGGTCCTGCTGGACCGTGGAGAAGTCCGGGAGCGGGTTCCAGATGTCGGGCGTCGACGGTCCCTGCGGCTTGGGCAGGCAGAACATCGCGTCGTTGTCGCAGTCCGGCTGGGTGCCCGGCGCCACGTAGTAGCCCCAGCTCACGCCCGCTTGGTGCAGGAGGTAGGTGATGTCGGTCCAGGAGAACAGCGGCCCGCCGCGGCCCCCCGGACGCTGCCGGCCAGGATGGCCGAGGTTCGTGCGGCACGTCATGGGGTCCGTGGCCTTGCGGCACCGGGCCGACCAGCCGGACACCATGTACAGGTGGGCCGGGAGGCTCCAGGACCGGACCGGCTCGAACATGTGGTCCTGGAGGACGAAGTCCTTCGCGTAGGTCCAGTAGTTGGGGATCTCCCGCGCGTCGTGGTATCCGACGACGTCGGGCAGACCCGGGCGCCCCACCCGCTCGGTGCAGTTGGGGTTGAACGGCTGCTGGACGCAGAAGTCGTGGCGTCCCACCAGCGCGCTCCGGATGAACCCGTCCATCCGTCCGCGATTGACGTCGGACACGGAGTAGCCCGCGCCGTGCGGCCCGCCCTCGTTCACGAACGAGGAGTCGTGGAAGGGGCGGATGCATGCATGGAGCGTGTGGTCGGGCACGCACACGGTCGGCACACCCCGCTGCGCGGGAATCCCGTCGGCCCCGGGGTAGGTCCCGAAGTACGAGTCGAAGGACCGGTTCTCCTGCATGACCACGATGACGTGCCGGATCTTGTGGATGCCGGCGGCCGCAGGGGCCAGCCCCGCCGCGACGGGCCGGCCGGGCGCGCCTCCCGATGGCGAGGTGATCCCGCACGCCGCGGCCACCAAGGCGACGGCGACGGCCGGGGCGGCCAGAGGAATGAAGCGGCGCATGTCCACCCTTGGTTCGCTCCGGCGGACGGGAAGGTTCGAGCGGGACGACGCGAAGGCTTATGCGGCCGGTCAGGAGACCGGCTGCGGCGAGCCCGTCCCGAACGGGGGCGGCCACCCCGCCGTATCGCGGTAGGCCTTGAACCGCTCGCCCTGGCACCCCGGGACCTGCGGGCGGGGGTCGGGGTCCCGGGGCTGCTGCTTGAAGTCGAACACCTGGCGGTAGTTGGTGGTCCGGCTGACCCGATCGGTCAGGTGGGCCAGGCCCCAGTTGTCGGCGATGAACCGGTTCACCGAGCAGAACTCGCCCTGCTCGTGGTCCACCAGGCCCCGCCTGGCCAGTCCGCCGATCACGAGGAGCGGGACGCGGATGCCGAGACCCAGGTCATCCACCTTCGGCGGCGCCACGTGATCGTAGAAGCCTCCCCACTCGTCCCAGGTCACGAAGATGGCGGTGTGCTTCCACATGGGGCCCTGCATCACGGCGTTGACCACCTCGGTGACCCAGTTCTGGCTGTAGCAGGTGCTCCACGGGGGGTGGTCGGACAGCTCGTAGCGCGGCGTGACCCACGTGACCGAGGGGAGGTTCCCGGCCTTGATGTCGCGGACCAGGTTGTCCACCGGCCGGATGTGCCGGTCGAACTGGTCGCTGTGGAAGACGTGGTCGATCGCGGCGTAGGCGTTCCAGATGTAGCCCACCTGGTAGTCCTGGGCCGCGTAGAAGGCCCAGTCGACGTTCTGGTCCGTCAGCTGCTCGCCCTGGGTCTTGAAGGTGAAGCAGGGCGGTACGCCGTCGTCCTTGCCGGGGCGCGGGACTCCATTCGCCACGGCCACCAGCACGCCCTCGGGGGCGTCGCAGCCCCACGTCTTGGCCAGGCCCTCGTCCTCTCGCTCCTTGAGCTGTGCCTGGGTCTGGCCCGGCGCGTCGTAGGTGCCCCCCGACTGTCCGGCGATCATGTACAGGTGCTGGGGGAACGAGTTCCCGAGGGCCGACGCGAAGAAGTTGTCCGCCAGCACGAACTCCCTGGCCCAGTGCCAGTAGTTGGGGAGGTCTTCCTCCAGGTGCTGCGAGTAGGCGAAGGCCTGGGAGACGGGGACGGTGTCGTTCTCGGCGAAGCCGTCCATCGCCCCCCCGTCGATGTGGCGGAGGGACGCTCCGTAGTCGTGCGGGAGGTCACCGGGGAGCCACTGCGGGGCCCGGACCAGGGGGACCTCCACGCCGTTGGAGACGCCCGTGCTGGCCCCGTTCGCGCCCGGGAACGCCCCGAACATGTGGTCGAAGCTGCGGTTCTCCATCATCAGGTAGATGACCCGCTTGATGGGCCACTGGGTGTCGACATCCAAGGGGTTGGGCGTCGGGAAGGGGGACGTGGTCGCGCTGGTGCCGTGCGTGCAGGCCGCCAGCGCGGCGGCTGCGGCGGCGGCCATCGACGCCTGGAGGAACTCGCGGCGCCCGATCTCGACGGGAGGCATGGGCCTTCGACCCTACCAAGGCAGGTTCGAAACGGGCTTTGCGCTTCCTTCGAGGCGCGCCTTAGTACTGCCCTTCAGAATTACAGTAACGTGATTCCGACCGTTTCTTGAAGGTACGGTATCCTCCGACGAAGGGGGGTGCCCATGCCGCGGAGCAGTCCGCTCACGGTCCGTCTACGGCCAGAGGAGCGAGCCATCCTGGAGGCCCGAGCCCGCAGGTACTCGTTACCGTACCGTGAAGTCATCCGGGCAAAGATCGTGTTGTTGGCTTGTGAGGACGTCCCGGTCGAGGAGATCGCCCGGCGTCTGGACACCCCCCGGGAGGTGGTGTGGAAGTGGCGCCGCCGCTTCCTGGAGGAGGGACTGCCCGGTCTCGAGGAGCGCCCCCGTCGGGGCCGGCCGACTGCCTTTTCCCCCTCAGGTGATCGTTGACGTCAAGGCCATCGCCTGTGAGCTGCCTGGAACCCTCGGCCTGCCCCTGTCCCGGTTGCATGTTCCCGACATCCGGGCCGAGGTGATCCGCCGGGGTCTCGTGGCCACGATCTCGGACGCCACCATCTGGCGGTGGCTGTCGGAGGACGCCCTCCGGCCCTGGGCCCACCGGAGCTGGATCTTCCCCCGAGATCCCCACTTCGAACACAAGGCGTCGCGGGTCCTCGATCTGTACGCCCGCCGGTGGGAGGGGAAACCCCTGGACGGAGCGGACTTCGTGATCTCCGCCGACGAGAAGACCTCCATCCAGGCCCGGTCCCGGCGCCACCCCACCCTCCTTCCGGCATCCGGTCGGGTGATGCGGGTGGAGCACGAGTACCGCCGGGGCGGCGCTCTGCAGTACCTGGCGGCCTGGGACTGCCACCGCGCCAAGGTGTTCGGCCGGTGCGAGGAGCGCACGGGGATCGAGCCGTTCGACCGACTGGTTCACCAGGTCATGGCGCAGGAGCCGTACCGCTCGGCCCGCCGGGTGTTCTGGGTGGTCGACAACGGGTCCTCCCACCGGGGACAGGCCGCCGTCGAACGGCTCGAGGGCCGCTACCGGAAGCTCTGCCTCGTCCACCTCCCGAAGCACAGCTCCTGGCTGAACCAGGTAGAGATCTTCTTCTCGATCGTGCAGCGCAAGGTGCTCACACCGAACGACTTCACCGACCTGGCTGAGGTGGAGCACCGGCTCCTCGCCTTTGAGCGTCGTTACGAGGAAGCCGCCAAACCGTTCGAGTGGAAGTTCACGAGATCAGACCTAGCGAGATTCATGAAGCGCTTGGCCGAGCGGGACGCTCTGCTGCCAGCGGCCTGACCGGAGAGGACTCGTTACCGAACTTCCGACCCAGAGCACTTAGCTTAGAGTGTGGGCTTCCCGACCGGAGGGGGGATCGCTCGTGGTGCACCCGAACGAGGACCTGCTGCGCAAGGGCACCGACGCGCTCAACAACGGCGACATGGACACGTTCCTCGGCCTGCACGCCGACGACGTCGTCATCCACATCGCCGGCCAGAGCCAGTTCGCCGGCGACCATGAGGGGAAGGAGACGGCCTTCGGGGTCCTCCAGCAGCAGATGGGGATGCTGGATGGGCCGCCGCAGTTCGAGATGCACGACGTGCTGGCGAACGACACGCATGGCGTGATCCTGGGAATCCAGCGGGCCAGCCGGGGCGGAAAGCAGTTCGACGACCGCCAGGTGGTGGTCCTGCACATCGAGGACGGCAAGATCAAGGAGGTCTGGGTGAGCTCCGACGACCAGGCGGCCGAGAAGGAGTTCTGGAGCTAGGGGACCCGATCAGGCCGGGGCCAGCTGGGGCTCGCCGGCCCGGACCTGGGCCCGCCAGTACTCCTGCCCGCCCTCGGGCAGCGTGGAGATCGGGTCGTAGTATGGATACCGGCGGGTGAGCGCCTCCGGGTCGTCGAACTCGATGCCCGTGCGGTAGTTCTTGGTCCAGGAGGAGATGCCGCGCACGCGGTCGTACTCGGCGACCTGGTGCACCCAGCGCTTGCCCACGAACGGGACGTCGCACACCACCCGCGGCGTGGCGAACCCGGGAAGGTAGCCCAGGATGGCGTGCTGGAGCTCCTGGGCCTCCCACACGGAGGTCCGCCAGTGCTCCGAGTTGGGGATCATGTCGCACATGTAGAAGTAGTAGGGCATGACCTTGGCGTGATCGAGGAGCGTGAAGCACAGCTCCAGCAGCGCTTCCGGGGTCGCGTTCACGCCGCGGAGCAGGACGCCCTGGTTGCGCACGTCGCGGAACCCCATGTCCAGCAGCTTCCGAACCGCCGCCGCCACGAGGGGAGTGACCTGCTGGGCGGCATTGATGTGGGTGTGCACGGCGACGTCGACGCCGCGATCCACCGCCTTTCGGGCGATGCGCTCCAGCCCCTGGAGCACCTCGTCCTGGAGGAAGTGCTGGGGGATGCCCATGAGGCCCTTGGTGGCCAGGCGGACGTCCCGGATGTTCTCGATGTCGAGGAGCTGGGAGACGAATGACTCCAGGCGCTTGATGGGGACGTTGGCGATGTCGCCGCCCGAGACCACCACGTCGCGCACCGAAGGTGTCCGGCGCAGGTAGTCCAGCATCGCGTCCCACCGTTCCTGCTGCTTTTGCTCGAACTTGTACTTCAGGATCTGGGGCGTGTCGTTGCCCACCAGGTCCATGCGCGTGCAGTGTCCGCAGTACTGGGGGCAGGTCGACAGGAGCTCGGCCAGGACCTTGGTCGGATAGCGGTGGGTGAGGCCCTCCACCGCCCACATGTCCGCCTCGTGCAGGCTGTCCCGCGACGCCATGGGGTGCGATGGCCACTCAGGATCGCGCTCGCTGTAGGCGGGAGCCATGTACCGCCGCACCGGGTCGCCCCGGAGGTTCCGCTCGTCCATGGTGTTCACCATCTGCGGCGGGATCAGCATGGACATGGTGGCCCGCTCCCGCTGGTCCCGGGCGATGTCCTCCAGGAGGTCCTCGCTGAGGAAGGTCCCGAGGACCTCGGCGAACTCCGACAGGTTCTTCACGCAGTGCGCCCGCTGCCACTGCGCGCTCTCCCACTGTTCGCGGGTGACGTCGCGGAAGCCGGGCAGGCGGGTCCAGTCGGGCTCGACGAACTCCCGCTCCAGCGGATAGCGAAACGCCTGGGGCGCCGCGTGTGCCTTCGGCTGGCGGTGCGCGGGACGGCCGGCGGTCGGCTGGTCGGCGATCGACTGGTCGGAGGCTGGGTGGTCGGCGGTCATGGTCCTCCCGGTCGGACGAACGAATCGGGGGTGCAGCGGTCAGTCTAACGGATGGCATGCGGGGAAAGCAGCGCTCTGACGAACGTGGTTCGGCCCGCCGTGGGGCGATTTCGGCGGTGGTAGCGTGTCCGGCGTGCGATGGGCGACCTTCCTCGGCGGGGGCTCGGAGCAGCGCGTCGGCGTGGTGCAGGACCAGGAGGTCCTGGCGCTGCCGGCCGGGACCACGCTCCTCGAGCTCCTCGGAGACACCGGCGAGCGGCTTCGGGAGGCGGCGCAGCGCGCGCTGGCCGGGCCGGACGAGGTGTTCCCGCTGGCGGCGGTGACCATCCTCCCACCGGTGCCCCGCCCGCCGTCCGTCCGCGACTTCTACGCGTTCGAGCAGCACGTCCGCACGGCCCGCCAGCGCCGGGGCCTGGAGATGGACCCCGACTGGTACGAGCTCCCGGTGTTCTACTTCAGCAACCCGGCGGCTCTGGTGGGGCCGGGCGCGGACGTCCCGGTCCCGCCGGGGTCCGCGCAGCTGGACTTCGAGCTGGAGGTGGCGGCCGTGGTGGGGAGGGAGGGTGCCGACCTCGATCCGGTGGAGGCCGAGGGGTACATCGCCGGGTTCTGCGTGATGAACGACTGGAGCGCCCGCGACCTCCAGCGCCGCGAGATGAAGCTGTCCATGGGCCCGGTGAAGGGCAAGGACTTCGCGACGTCGCTGGGCCCGCTCCTGGTCACGCCGGACGAGCTCGAGCCGTACCGGTCCGAGCGCGCCTACGACCTGGCCATGCGCGCCTGGGTGAACGGCCGGGAGTACAGCCGGGCGTCGCTGGCCGACATCTACTGGAGCTTCGGGGAGATGCTGGCGTACGCCTCGCGGGGCACCCGGCTCGTGCCGGGCGACGTCATCGGGTCGGGGACGTGCGGGACGGGCTGCATCCTGGAGCTGTCGCTGGTGCACGGCGAGGAGGCCTACCCGTGGCTCCAGCCGGGCGACGTGGTGACCCTGGAGGTCGAGCACCTCGGCCGCCTGGAGAACCGGGTGGTGGAGGGCCGGCCCCTCCGCCCGCTGCGGCCGTCGTGAGCTCGCCGCAGGAGCTGATCGCCCGGGTGGACGCCGTGGCCGAGCGGCTGGAGCGGCTGGCGCCTCACCCACCTCCGGCAGGGCTGACCGATCCGGACCAGCCCGGTGGGGAACGATGGGAATGGGGCCAGGTGTGGGCGCACGTTGCCGAGTTCCCGGAGTACTGGCTCGACCAGATCGACGAGGCGTTCGCGTCGCCGGATGAGGGACCGGTCTCGTTCGGCCGGACCAAGGCCGATCCGCACCGGGTCGAGGCCATCGAACGGGACCGTCGGACGCCCCCGGCCGACCTCATGGCCCGCATCGAGCCCCAGCTGGCCAGACTCCGGGCCGCCGTCGTGGGGTTCACGCCGGAGCAATGGTCCACCCGTCGGTTCGCCCATCCCACGCTTGGCCAGATGGACCTGTCGAGGATCATGGAAGATTTCCTGGTGGGTCATCTGGAAGCCCACGCCGACCAGCTGGAGTCGCTGGTTCGAGGAGGGGAGTGAACATGGAGTATCGGACGCTCGGGGCGACCGGGGTCAGGGTCAGCGCGTTCTGCTTCGGGGCCATGATGTTCGGCGGGTGGGGCAACACCGACGAGGACGAGTGCATCCGCATGCTGCATGCGGCGCTGGACGGCGGGATCAACTTCGTGGACACGGCCGACGTGTACTCCGAGGGCCGGTCCGAGGAGGTCGTGGGCAAGGCCCTGAAGGGCCGGCGGGACGACGTGGTGCTGGCCACGAAGGTCCACGGCGAGATGGGGCCGGGGCAGAACGAGCGGGGCAACTCGCGCCTGTGGATCCAGCGCGAGGTCGAGAACAGCCTGCGCCGGCTCCAGACCGATCACATCGACCTGTACCAGCTGCACCGGCCGGACCCGGACACCGACCTCGAGGAGACCCTCGGAGCGCTCACCGACCTGGTCCAGCAGGGCAAGATCCGGTACGCGGGGTGCTCGACCTTCCCGGCCTGGATGATCGTGGAGTCGCAGTGGATGGCAGAGCGCCGCGGCCTGGTCCGGTTCCGCTGCGAGCAGCCGCCGTATTCCATCTTCGTCCGGCAGATCGAGCTGGACGTCCTGCCGGTGGCCCAGCACCACGGGATGGGGGTCATCACGTGGAGCCCCCTGGCCGGCGGCTGGCTCACCGGCAAGTACCGTCGCGGCCAGGACGTCCCGGCGGGGTCTCGGGCGGAGCGCTACCGGGGACGCCCGGTGTGGTCCCGGTTCGACCCCGACCGCCCCGGGAACCAGCGCAAGTTCGACCTGGTCGAGGAGCTCGACAAGATCGCCTCGAACGCGGGTGTGTCGATGTCCCACATGGCGCACGCGTTCGTGCTGACCCATCCCGCGGTGACGTCGGCGATCATCGGCCCCCGGACCATGGAACAGCTCGAGGACGTGCTGGCCGGCGCGGACGTGCGCCTGGACGCGGCGACCCTGGATGCCATCGACTCGGTGGTCCCTCCGGGAACCGTCATCGAGAGCTTCGACCGGGGCTGGGGGCCTCCCTGGATGGAGCCGCAGGCCCGGCGACGCGCCGAGCCCTGAGGCTCAATCCGAACGCCTGAACGGCCGACCGTACGTACCAGAGATGGAAGGCCGTTCCCTCATGCCGTCCGACCTGACCGCTGGGCCCTCCGCGGGTACTCCCGGCGTGCTCGGCTTCCTGACGTCCGACCCCGAGTCGTTCGCCAGGCAGTGGCGCCGGGCCCTGGCGCTGCGGATCGTGGGAGTCGCGCTCTCGGTGACCCTCGTCCAGTTCCAGGTCCACGACCCCGTCGCCCGCCATCTGTTCACGGTCCTGGCTGCCGGGATCTACCTGCCCATCTCGGTGCTGCTGTATGTGCTCCAGCGCCGCGACCCCACGCCGCCCAACCTGCGGTGGCTCGCCGTGACCATGTGCGACATCAGCATCATCGGGGTGACCCAGGCGCTCTTCCCTCGTCTCTCCGTCGCCTTCCTCGGACTGACGGCCATCGTGATGGTCTCCGCGGTCCTGGTGGGGCGGCGCTGGGCGCTGTACGTGGCGGCGATGTCCGCCCTCACCCTGCAGAGCGCCATCCTGTGGGGCGGCCCGGGTCAGATGGGCGAGCTCCCCGCCACGGTGGGGGGGCTCCTGCTCCTGGGCATGGCCTACCTGCTGGGGAGCCTGTCCGACGTGCAGTGGCGGTCGGCGGACCGGGCTCGCCGGCTGGCAGAGGCCATCGCCTCGGTCGGGTCCAGCCTCGATCTGTCCGAGATCCTGGAACGCCTGTGCTCCTCGGCGCGCCTGGCCACGGATGCCCGCTTCACCATCATCTTCGTGGCGGAGGAGGATCAGCTCGTCGTCGGGGCCGGCAGTGGCATGCCGACGACATTCCCGGGCGGCGAGATGCCTCTGGGCAGCCTGCTGGGGGACGATGCGTATCTCTGGTCCCCCCCGGCCCGGGCCCTCCGGAGCATGGCACCCGTCCGCATCGAGGACGTCCGGGCCGACGACAGCCTGGCCCCGCTGCTCCCTCTGGCCGAGCACGTCGGCTTCCGGTCGATGATCTCGGTGCCCATCGAGCGGTCTGGGAGCGCCGTCGGCGTCCTGAACGCGTACTTCCCCGGGGCTCGCACGTTCCGGCGGGGCGAGGTCGAGTTCCTGGAGGCGCTCGCGGAGCACGCCGGCCTGGCCATCGAACGGGCTCGGTTGTACGCCGCGGAGCGGGAGACCGCGGAGGGGCTTCGCGAGCTGGACCGCCTGAAGTCCCAGTTCGTGGCCACGGTCAGCCACGAGCTGCGGACCCCCCTCACCGCCATCCTGGGGTTCGCCATGACCCTCCGGCGGCGGTGGCAGGACTTCCCCGAGGGCATGCGCAACGAGTTCCTGGACCGCCTGGGCGACAACGCCCGCAGCCTGGAGCACCTCATCACCCACCTGCTCGACTTCGGACGGATGGAGCGTGGGGAGTTCGAGATGCAGCTGCGGCCCCACGACCTGGCCGGTCTGGTCCGCCGGCTGCTCGGGAACATGGTCCACGAGCTCTCCCACCACGACGTGCGGGCCGACGTTCCCGAGGGGCTGGTCGTGATGACCGACCCGTACGCGTTCGACCGGATCCTCGGGAATCTCCTGTCGAACGCGGCGAAGTTCTCACCGGCGGAGACGGTCATCGAGATCGCCGCGCGGCGGGAGGGTGACGAGGTTGCCCTCTCCGTTCGGGACCACGGGAAGGGGATCCGGGCCGGCGCCCGGGACCGCATCTTCGAGCTGTTCTATCGGGGCCCGGAGCAGGTGCGCGGCACCGGGATCGGGCTGGCCGTGGTCAAGGACCTGGTGGCGCTGCACGGGGGCCGGGTGGAGGCCCGAAACGCCGACCCCGGCGCGATCCTGACCGTGCACTTCGTGGCCGCTCCGGGCGCGGAGGCACGCGAGGCGCCCGAAACGGTCCACGCACGAGCCCAGGCTCGGTAGCGCGTCCCACTGCCGCGGGTCGCTGAGGATGGGGAACCAAAGTACGCTGCACGGCATGGCCGTGCCCGGCACCATGCGAGCGCTGCGCAAGCTCCGCCCGGAGCCCGGCGCGGAGCTGGTGGAGGTCCCCGTCCCCGAGCCCGGACCCGGCGAGGTGCTGATCGAGGTCGCCGCGGCGTCGATCTGCGGGACCGACGTGCACATCCACGACTGGAATCCGTGGGCGGCCGGAAGGCTCCGAACGCCCATCACGTTCGGCCACGAGGTGGCCGGTCACGTGGCGGCGACGGGCCCCGAGGTGCACCACATCGCACCCGGGGCCTTCGTCTCGGCGGAGGGCCACGTGTTCTGCGGGTTCTGCCCGCAGTGCCGCCGGGGCCGCCGGCACACCTGCGAGCGGATGCGGATCCTGGGTGTCGACTTCGACGGTGGCTTCGCGGAATACGTGCTGGTCCCCGAGCGCAACGTGTGGGAGGTGGACCGGCGGATCCCGCCGGACATCGCCTCCATCCACGACCCCTTCGGCAACGCGGTCCACACGGTGTTCATCGACGGGGGCGGCGACGTCGTCGGCTCGACGGTGGTGGTGCTGGGGTGCGGCCCCATCGGGCTGTTCGCCGTCGGGATCGCCCGGGCGGCCGGGGCGCGGCAGGTGATCGCCGTGGAGCCCAACGAGTTCCGCCAGGGCCTGGCCAAGCAGATGGGGAGCGACGTCGTGGTCGATCCGGGACGCGAGGACCCCGTGGCCGCGGTGAAGCAGGCCACGGAGGGCCACGGGGCCGAGGTCGTCCTCGAGATGTCCGGTGTGCCCGCCGTGATCGCCCAGGGAACCCAGATGCTGACGGGCGGCGGCCGCATGGCGCTCCTCGGGCTTCCCACCGGACCGGTGGCGCTCGACCTGACCGACCAGGTGATCTTCCGGGAGGCCCGCCTGTACGGCGTGACCGGCCGGGAGATCTTCCGGACCTGGGAGCAGACGTCGGTCCTGCTGGCGACGGGGATGGTCGATGTCACGCCGGTGATCACGCACCGGTTCCCGCTGGATGGGTTCCGCGAGGCGTTCGAGGTGGTGGCCTCGGGCCGGTCGGGCAAGGTGATCCTTCTTCCGTAGCGAACGCATGGAGGTCGAAGCGACGATGGCGCAGGGAAGCCTGGACTACCTGAAGGGCGAGCTGGCGAAGCTGGAGGCCGACGGGCTGGCCATCCACCCGCGGACCCTCGAGGGCGAGCAGCGGGCCCGGACCCGGTTCGACGGTCGGGACGTCATCAACCTGGCCTCGAACAACTACCTGGGCCTGGCCGCGCACCCCCGGCTGAAGGAGGCCGCCTCGAAGGCCGCCGCCGAGCTGGGCGCGGGGTCCGGCGCGGTCCGGACCATCGCCGGGACCATGAGCCTGCACCGGGAGCTGGAGCAGCGCTTCGCCGAGTTCAAGGGTGCGGAGGCCGCCCTGATGTTCCAGTCGGGGTTCACCGCGAACGCGGGCACCGTCGCGGCCATCCTCACCCCGGACGACGTCATCGTGTCCGACCAGCTCAACCACGCCTCGATCATCGATGGCGCCCGCCTCTCCAGGGCCGAGATCAAGGTGTTCCCGCACAAGGAGGCGGCCGCCGCCGACCGGCTGCTCCAGGAGACCAGGCGCGAGGGCCGGCGCCAGCTGCTGATCACCGACGGCGTGTTCTCCATGGACGGCGACATCGCCCCGCTGCCGGACCTGGTGGAGGTGGCCGAGCGCCACGGCGCCATCATGATGATCGACGACGCGCACGCCTCGGGCGTGCTGGGGCCGGGCGGCAAGGGCACGGTCGCGCACTTCGGCCTGGACCCGCGGCGCGTCGACGTGCAGGTCGGGACGCTGTCCAAGGCCATCGGCGTGCTGGGCGGGTTCATCGCGGGGCCGCCGCACCTGATCGAGTGGCTGGTGAACCGGGGCCGGCCGTTCCTTTTCTCCACCTCGTGCCCGCCGGCCGTGGCCGCCGCGTGCATCGCCGCCCTGGAGGTCATGCACGAGGAGCCGGAGCGCATCGAGAGGCTGTGGGACCGCACGCGGTTCTTCAAGCAGGGGCTCCAGGCACTCGGCTTCGACACGGGCCAGAGCGAGACGCCGATCACGCCGGTCATCGCGGGCGAGGCCCAGACCGCCCAGGACCTGGCGCGCCTGCTGTGGGAGGAGGGTGTGTTCACCCCGGCTATCGTGTTCCCCACCGTTCCCCGAGGCCAGTCCCGCGTGCGCACGATCGTGACGGCCGACCACACGGAAGAGGACCTCAAGGAAGCCCTCGACGCCTTCGAGCGCGTGGGCCGCAAGCTGGGTCTGATCTAGCGGCCAGCCGCCCCGCCTGGGTCGCCGCGGCTACGGCGTGATGGAGACGAACCGCAGGCCGAGCTTGCGGATCCCCTTGATGATCTTGGGGAGGGCCTTCACCGTGGCGTCCTGGTAGCCGCCTCCGTCGTGCAGCAGCACGATGGATCCGGCGTGGACGCTCCCCAGCACGGCCTGGACGATCCCCTTCGCCTTGGCGTCGTTGCGCCAGTCCTGGGGATCGATCGACCACAGGACCACGCGCATGCCGAGCCTGGAGGCCATGCCCACCACCCGGTCCGAGAAGCTCCCGCCCGGAGGCCGGAACAGCTTCGCGGCGTCGCCGGCCTGGTCCAGGGCGATGTTGGCGTCCCGCATCTCGCTCCGCATCTTCTTCACCGGAAGCGACTTGAACGGGGGCGACGTGGGGTGGTCCCAGGAGTGGTTGCCCACCACCATGCCGGCGTCCAGCTCGTCCTGCACCAGCTCGGGGTGCTGGGCGACCTCGTAGCCGATGGTGAAGAACGTCGCCGGCACGTGGAACTTCTGGAGGATCGCCAGGATCTGGGGCGTGTAGACGGGGTTCGGGCCGTCGTCGAACGTCAGCGCCACGGCCGGAGGCGTGAAGGTCGGGCCCGTCGGCTGGAACACCGACGACACCAGCTTCCCCGACACCCGGCCCTTGACGATCACCTGCACGCCGGGGGTGGTGCCCAGGTAGAACTGGGGATCGCTGACGTGCCGCCCCGGGATGGGGATGTTCTCCTTGACCGTCCCCTCCCTGCGGTTGTGGCCGTTCACCACGCGGATCTCGTCTCCATCGTGGAGCTCGGTGCTGCGGCTGGCCGGGTGGCCGTCCAGCAGGATCTGGCCGGGGTAGGCGTGCCGGACGATGGTCTTGCCGGTCACGTCCAGGAAGTTCCCGGAGCGGGCCTGGAGGCCGTAGGAGGAGACGGCTTCACCGAACGTGGCGTGCAGGGGGAGGTAGCGCACCTCGCTCTTGATGGTCACCCCGATGGGAGGCGGCAGGTCGTGGACGTGCTGGGGCAATGCGAGCGGAACGACCACGGCGATGGACAGGACGACCGCCTGCACGCCATGGAACCTGCGTCGACGATGGCGACCACGCTTCATTGAATTCGGTTATCCCGACGGCCACGGGGATGGAACGGTTCCACCCTATCTTCCCCAGTCAAGGCCGTCCTGCCGGCCTTTCCCGCGGCGCCGCCGAGTGGCGCATAATTCCGCCCGACCGGTCTCGGAGGAGGGGTCCTCATGGAGAGTGCGTCCACCCCGCCCGCGCCACCCACGTCGCCCGCTTCCACATCCCTCGCCCGAGATGCCATCGGCCTCCGCGAGGTCCTGTTTCAGTCGATCACCCACATGGCCCCGGCGGCCGCCGTCGTGTTCTCCATCGTGGGCGGGATCGCCTTCGCCGGCGGCGCCACCGCCCTCGCCGTGCTCATCGCCCTGGTGGCGTGCCTGTGCGTGGCCGTCTCCATCGGGCAGTTGGCCAAGCACCTCCCGTCGGCTGGGTCGTTCTACACGTACGCGTCGAAAGGCCTGCATCCCGCCATCGGGTTCCTGATCGCGTGGACGTACGCGTTCATCGAGCCGCTGGTGGCGCCGCTGCTGTACCTGAACCTCGGGTTCGCCGCGGCAGACTTCTTCCATCGAGAGCCCCCGCACCTCGCCGCGGACCTGTGGTGGCCGTGGGTCCTGGTGGGTGCGGCGATCGTGTTCTTCCTCGGATACCGAGGGATCCGCGTGTCGGCCCGGACCGGTACCGTGCTCGGGTTGTTCGAGATCGGTGTGTTTGTGGCCCTGGCGCTGTTCCTGATCGCGCGGGCCGACCACAACACGCTGTCGGTGTTCACGACGAAGTTCGCGAACAACCCCGGCTTCAAGGGATTCTCTGGCGTGTTCGCGGCTTCGGTTTTCACCGTCCTGGCCTTCATCGGGTTCGAGGCGGCCGCCCCCTTGGCCGAGGAGGCCCGGGATCCCCGCCGGACCATCGGACGTGCCGTCGTGCTGTCCTGTCTGTTGATCGGCCTGTACTACGTCTTGACCACCTACGCTGCCACAGTGTTCTTCGGGCCGAACAGGATGATCAAGTTCGGCGCCGGGACGGGGTGGGAAGGCCTGGGCCGCGCCGTGTGGGGGAGCGCGTGGGTGTTCGTGTTCCTGGCCATCGTGAACTCGACCATCGCCAACTCCAACGCTGGATCGAACGCGGCCACCCGGACCTTCTTTGCCATGGGGCGGGTCCGCCTGCTCCCGGCGGCGCTGGCCGAGATCCACCCCAGGTTCCGGTCGCCGCACCGTCGCGGTGTGGGTGCAGCTGGTGATCGGTCTGGTGGTGCCATTCTGGCTGGGGTTCCAGTTCGACCCGCTCACGGCGTTCTTCCTGGTGGCCACCATCATCGTGGTGCTGTTCGTCCCCATCTACGTCGTGGTCAACCTTTCCTGCCTGTTCTACTACTGGCGCCATCAGCGGCAGGAGTTCAACCCGATCCTGCACGGGGTCATCCCCATCGCGGGCATCGTGGCGTTCATCCCTGCGTTCTTCGCTGGTGCCGGGCTGAAGCTGCCCGGCCTGCGGTTCATCACGCCCCTGACGTATCCCCTGTCCCGGGCCGGGCTGGTGGCAGGGGTCTGGGCGGTTCTCGGAGTGGCCTACCTGGTGTACCTGTACCGGACCAATCCAGGGCGCGTGCAGGCCACCGGACGCGTGTTCCTGGAACCCGACCCCGCCGGGGCGGCTGCCGCGCCACCGGCTCCCCCAGCGACGGCCTGACCGGATGAGTGATCTCCCGGTCGTCACGTACCGTCCGGAGCCGTCCGAGTTCGCCTGGACCTTCGGCGGCGCGCCGCCGGTTCGCCGGGTGAAGCCCGGCGACGTCATCGAGCTGTGGACGGAGGACGCCTTCGGCGGAAAGGTCCGAGGCCCGGACGACCTGGTCAGCCGGGTCATCGAGTTCCCGTACGTGAACCCGCAGACGGGGCCGTTCCACGTGGAGGGTGCCGAGCCCGGCGACACCCTGGCCGTCCACCTGGTCTCCGTGGAGCCGGCCCGGGACTGGGCGGCCTCCACCACCATCCCGTTCTTCGGCTCGCTGACATCGACGCACGCCACGGCCACGCTTCAGGACCCCCTGCCCGAGCTGGTCTGGATGTACGACGTGGACCGGACCCGTCGAACGGTCCTGTTCCAGGCCCGCCACGGCGAGTTCTCGGTCGAGCTGCCCCTGGCGCCCATGCACGGGACGGTCGGGGTCGCTCCGGCCAACCTGGAGGCGCGGTCGTCCCTGGTCCCCGACGCCCACGGCGGGAACATGGACACGCCGGAGATGCGGGCCGGGGCCACCTGCTACCTGGGGGTGAACGTGGAGGGCGCGCTGTTCTCGATCGGGGACGGCCACTACCGGCAGGGCGAGGGAGAGAGCTGCGGCGTGGCCGTGGAGGGCGCCATGGACACCGTGCTGGCCATCGAGCTGATCAAGGGCCGGATGACGGCGTGGCCACGCCTCGAGAACGACGCCCACGTCATGTCCACGGGCTCGGCCCGCCCGCTGGAGGACGCGTTCCGCATCTCCCAGGTGGACATGTGCACCTGGATGGGGGAGGACTTCGGCCTGGACCCCATGGACGCCTATCAGCTGCTCACGCAGGTGTCGGAAGCGCCGGTGGCGAACGTCGTCGATCCCAACTACACGTTCGTGACCAAGGTGGACAAGCGGTACCTGCCCGCCGTGGAGCCGTACGGCGGCGTCCACCGGCGGCTGGTCGAGCTGGGGGCGGCCTATCGGGCGGAGCGGGCCTGACGGCTGCGGTTCGGGCCGGTCAGTACCGCCAGCGGTGCGCGGCCACGATCTCGTCCGGCTCCTTGCCGGCGAACGCTTCCGCCTCCCCCCGGCGCACCGCCACGAACGGGCCGAACAACATGGGCCCCATCGCGTCGCGCAGGACGTCGGATGCCTCCAGGTGCGACACGGCTTCCTCCACCGACTGCGGGAGCCGCTTGATGCCCCGCTTCGACAGCTCGTCCTCCGACATGGCGCCCGGATCCGAGGTGACCTCCTCCGGCAGGGTGAGGTTCCGCTCCATCCCGGCCAGCCCCGCCGCGATCACCGCTCCGGCCACGAGGTAGGGATTCGCGCTCAGGTCGAAGCACTTGACCTCGGTGTTCGCGGCGGTCCCGCGGCTTCCCACCATCCCGGTGACGAATCGGACGGCGGCTTCCCGGTTCTCCCGGCCCCAGCACGCGAAGGCGCCGGCCCAGTGCTGGGGAACCAGGCGCAGGTAGCTCGGCACGCTTGGTGATCCGATGGCGACGAGGGCCGGTAGCTCGGCCAGCACGCCGGCCACGAAGGCCTGACCGGCGTCCGTCATGTCGTGTGGACCGTCGCCGCCAGCGAACAGGTTCGTTCCCTCCCGCCACAGGCTGAAGTGGACGTGGCCTCCGTTCCCGACGTGGCCCGCGATCACGACCGGGGAGAAGGACGCGCGCATGCCGTGTCGGGCCGCCATGGCCCGGATGGTCTGGCGCACCAGCACGGTGGTGTCCGCGGCGCCGACCGGGTCGGAGGGCTTCACGGAGAGCTCCAGCTGGCCCATCGCGTATTCCGGATGGAACTGCTCGACCCCAACGCCCGTCTCCTCCAGCGCGCCCACGAGGTCGCGGACGTAGTCGGAGATGGTGGCGAGCACCGGGAGCCCGTAGGCGGGCCCCCGGTGGATCGGGCGCTCGACCTCGGAGTCGGCGTCGGCCTGGAACCACTCCAGCTCGAAGGTCAGGCGCATCTCGATCCCGGCGTCGGCCAGCCGGCCGGCCATGCGCTTCGCGAACGTCCGCTGGCATCCCGCGTAGACCTCGCCTTCCTGCGTGTGCTTGTCCACCGGCGCCCAGGCCCACCCGGGCTGGGCCGCCATGGCCGTGAGGGCGAAGGGGTCGGGCATGAGCCGGAGGTCGCCCACCGGCCCGGCGACCTCGTCGCTGGCCGTGATGGAATCGTCCACCAGGAACACCTCGAACACCGGCGACATGCCGATCCCGAACCGCACCGCGCGCTCGAGCAGCGAGGACGGCACCGTCTTCACTCGGGTGACCCCCGAGTTGTCCACGTGGCTGAGCGCCACCATCCCGACGCCGCGGGCCGGCAGCGATTCCGCGAGCTCCCTGGCCTTGGCCAGCCGCTGGTCGGTCACGTCCGGGGTGTCGCCGGATCCCTCGGTCTGCACGTCAGCACCTCCCCTGCCGCGAGGAAGAACACGCCATGCGAGCAGGCGCATCATGCCATTGCATCGCCGGCCCTCGCGATGAGCCCCGCCAGGATGGCGACACGGGCCGGGACGCTCCCGAGGTCCACCCACTCGTCGGGGCTGTGGTCGTCGCCGCCCACGGGGCCGAGCCCGTCCAGGACCGGCGTCCCCACGGCCGACACCAGGTTGGCGTCCGAGACGCCGCCGGTGGACGCGTCCCGGATGTCGAGCCCCAGATCCCGGGCACACCGCTGGGCCGTCTCCACCAGTCGCACCGTGGCGGGACTTCGCTCCATCGGCCCGTGCTCGGTGTTCGGCTCGACCGTGGCCCGAACGCCCGGCACCCCGGGAAGCTCGAGGATGCTCCGGATCAGCTCGACGGCCTCGCCGAGCGCCGCCGTCTCCCACCCCCGCACGTCGACCTCCATCTCGCACCGGTCGGGGACGACGTTCGGGCGCGTTCCCCCGCACAGCACGCCGACGTTCACGGTGATCCCCGGGAACCGGCCGTTCAGGGCCTGTAGCTCCACCGCCTTCATGGCGCCGTCCAGCACGGCGTGGCGGCCCTTCTCCGGCTCCACGCCGGCATGGGCGGCCCGACCGAGCAGCTCCACCCGGATGGTGGCGACCCCCTTGCGCGCCGAGACGATGTCGCCGTTCTCCCGGCCGGCCTCGAGGACGAACGCCACGTCGCTCTCCTGGGCGATCTCCCGGATGAAGGGGCCGGAGAACGGGGAACCCACCTCCTCGTCCGGGTTGCACACGAAGGTCAACCGGCCGAACGAGTCCATGCCCAGGCGACGCAAGGCATCCACGGCCTCGACGCCGGCCAGGAGCCCGGACTTGGCGTCCGACACGCCCGGGCCGTAGCCGCGGTCACCGTCCAACCGGAACGGCCGCTCGGCGACGGTCCCTTCCGGCCACACCGTGTCCATGTGGCAGACCAGCAGCACCCGGTGCCGGCCCGATCCTTCGACCCGGGCCACCAGGAGGTCTCCCAGCTCCGCGTTCTCCGGCGCCGGGGAGCGCCGGTCGACCGCCCAGCCCGAATCCCGGAACCGCCGTTCCATGAGGTCGGCGACGCGGTTGACCCCGGCGGGCGTGTACGTGCCGCTGTCGATCTGGACGAGCTCGTGGAGCGCGTCGGTGAACGCGTCCCGACGATCCTCCACGGCTTGGGCCACGGCCCGGACGTCCATCGCGGCAGGATAGCCGGGACCGTCCCGCCGGTGGCAGCAGCTCGCCGTCCGGGCGCGGTGGCGTGCGGACCGCCCGGGCCGGTAGCATCGCGCAACCTTCGGGAGGAGACCGGCCATGGCCATCGAGGACGTCGGGCTCATCGACCACCACTGCCACGGACTGGCCCGGGGCGATCTCGACCGTCCTGCCTTCGAGAGCCGGATCACCGAGAGCTTCGACCCGGCGCCGAAGGGGGCGAGCCACTTCGACCAGCCCCTCGGCCTCGCCATACGCCGGTGGTGTGCGCCGCTGCTCGACCTGGAGCCATTCGCCGAGGCCGATGAGTACGTGGCGAGGCGCCGGGAGCTGGGGGCCGAGGAGGTGGCCCGGCGGTTCCTGGAGGAAGCGGGCCTGGCCGAGCTCCTGATCGACACCGGCTACCGGTCGGACGAGCTGTACGACCTCGCCGGCATGGCGAAGCTCGCGGCGATCCCAGCCCGCGAGGTGGTCAGGCTGGAAGCGGTCGCGGAGGCCGTGGCCCGCTCGGGCGTCGAGGCGGCGCGGTACCCGGAGGCCTTCTCCGGCGCGCTGGCCGAGGCCTCGTCGGATGCGGTGGGGTTCAAGACCATCGTGGCCTACCGGGGCGGCTTCGCCTTCGACCCGGCCCGACCGTCGCGCGACGAGGTCGTCCGGGCCGCCGGCGCGTTCCTGGAAGCCGGCGCGACGGGCTCCGCGCGAATCGCGGACCCCGTCCTCCTCCGCCACGGCATCTGGGCGGGGGCGGACCTGGCCCGGGAGCGGGGGATGCCCATCCAGTTCCACGTTGGCTGGGGCGACCCCGATCTCGTCCTGCACCTCACGAACCCGACGCTGCTCACCGGGCTGATCCGGGAGCTGTCCGCCCCCGGGGTCGACGTGGCGCTCCTGCACTGCTACCCGTTCCACCGGGAGGCCGCGTACCTGTCCGTGATGTATCCGAACGTGTACTTCGACGTCGGCTCCGCGCTGCACTACCACGGGCCGAGCGCGCCGCGCCTGCTGGCGGAGGCCATGGAAGTGGCCCCGTTCACGAAGCTGCTGTTCTCGACCGACGCGTTCGCGGTGGCCGAGCAGTACTACCTGGGGTCGATGCTGTTTCGCCGGGCGCTTGGGGGCATCCTCGACGGCTGGATCGCGGCGGGGGAGTGCGACGCGAACGAGGCGGACCGCATCGCGGAGCTCATCGGGCGCGGCAACGCCATGCGCATCTACCCGCTCGAGGCGCGCCAGAACGCCGGATGACGCTCGCCGGCCGGGACGCCGCGGCCATCGCGGGGGTCGAGAAGCTCAGGTTCTTCCCGCTCGCCGTGGTCGGCGGCCAGGGCTCGTACCTGGTCGCGGAGGACGGCCGCCGGCTCCTGGATCTCTCCGCGTCGTGGGGAGCGGCGAGCCTCGGCTACGCGCATCCCGCGGTCGTCCGTGCGGTCACCGAGGCCGCATCGAACATGCCGGCCGCCAGCATCCTCTCGTCGATCAACGAGCCGGCGGTGGCCCTGGCCGAGGAGCTGCTCGATGCCGTGCCGGGGGCGGGGACGCGGCGGGTGTGGCTGGGCCATTCCGGATCGGATGCCAACGAGACGGCGGTCCGGTCCATCGAGGCCGCCACCGGCCGGCGCCGCTTCATCTCGTTCGTGGGGGCGTACCACGGCGGCACCTTGGGATCGATGGGGATCTCCGGGCACTCGTCGCAGGACCCGGCGCTGGCGAGGCCCGGCCTGGTCCAGCTGCCCTACCCGGACCCCTACCGCCCGTTTGCACCGGATCCCGGGGCGGGCGTCCTGGAGCGCCTCGACCGGCTGCTCGCCACCGAGGTTTCGCCCCACGAGGTCGCCGCCCTCTTCCTCGAGCCCATCCAGTCGGACGGCGGCATGATCGTCCCGCCCGCCGGCTTCCTCTCCGGTCTCCAGGAGCGGTGCCGTCGCCACGGCATCTTGCTGGTCTGCGACGAGGTCAAGGTCGGCCTGGGCCGCACCGGATGGCTGCACGCTTTCCAGGCCGAGGGGATCGCGCCGGACGTGGTGACCTTCGGGAAGGGCCTTGGTGGAGGCCTTCCGGTGTCGGCAGTGGTCGGACCCGCCGCGGTCCTCGACGTCCACCCGGCGTTCGCCATGCAAACCACGGCGGGCAATCCCGTCTCGGCCAGCGCCGGACGGGCCGTCCTGCGCACCATCCAGGAGGAGGAGCTTCCCTCCCGCGCCGCGAAGGTGGGCGCCGACCTGGCGGACGGGCTGATGGAGCTCGCCGCCCGCCACCAGCTGATCGGCGACGTGCGCGGCCGCGGGCTGGCCCTGGGCGTCGAGCTGGTCCGGGACGCCGGCACCAAGGAGCCCGCGCCGTCCGAGACGGCCAAGGTCGTGTACCGCGCCTTCGAGCTCGGCGTGGTCCTGTACTACGTGGGCCCGCGCTCGAACGTCCTGGAGCTCACCCCGCCCCTCACCCTGGCCCCGGCGGAGGTGGACCAGGCCGTCTCGGTCCTCGACCAGGCACTCGCGGACGTGGAAGCGGGCCTCGTCCCGGACGAGGCCGTCGCGGGATTCGCCGGCTGGTAGTGAAGAACCGGTCGCTCAGAAGAGGTCGACGTACTCCTGGCGTTCCCAGTCCGTGACCCAGTCGGCGAACCGCGACAGCTCGTGGCGGCGCATGGCCGTGTAGGCCTTGAGGAACTCCTCGCCGAAGAAGTCCTTGGTGGCCGGTTCGCCCTCCAGCTCGGCCAGGGCTTCCGGCAGCGAGGCCGGCAGCGGCTCGAGCGACGGATCCTCCTCCGCGGGGCTCCCCTTCGAGGGCTCGGGCGGCCTCAGGCCCTCCTCGATCCCCGCGAGACCGGCCGAGAGCAGCGCCGCGCCGGCCAGATACGGGTTCGACAGGGCGGTGGGGCCGCGGTTCTCCGTGTGCGTCGACTCCGGCCTCCCGCCCTTCACCCGCACCAGCGCGGAACGGTCCTCCAGGCCCCAGGAGATGTTGGTCGGGCTGAACGTGTGCTTGCGGCGGCGGCGGTGGCAGTTCACGGTCGGAGCGATCAGCGCGTCGACGGCTTTCGCGTATCGAAGCTGCCCGGCGATGAACGACCGGCACACGTCCGTGATGCCCTGCGGGTCGTCGGCGTCGCCGAACGCGTTCCGGCCGCCGTCCGCCTCCACCAGCGAGATGTGCGTGTGGCAGCCGCTCCCGGCGGAATCGGGGAACGGCTTGGTCATGAACGTGGCGATGTAGCCGTCCTGCCTCCCGATCTCCTTCACCCCGTTCTTGAAGGTGAAGGCCTGGTCCGGGGCGGCCATGCCCTCCCCGGGCGCGAAGTTGATCTCCCACTGCGACCCGGCGTACTCGCAGTTCGACGTGATGATGTCCACGCCGATCCGCGGCATCAGCTCGAGGATGCGGCCGATCGTGGGGACCCAGTCGTTTCGGACCGTGTTGAAGATGTGGTAGCCGCTGAAGAGGGGCTGCCGGGTCTCCGGGTCGAGCAGATAGAACTCGTACTCGAACCCCATGACCGGCTCGAACCCCATGGAGCGGCACCGGTCCAGCACCCTGCGGAAGACGTGCCGGGGCGTGGCCTCCAGCGGTGTCCCGTCGTACCACCGGGCGTCGCAGATGAACCGGGCCGTCCGGTCGGCCCACGGGACCACCGCGGCCGTGTCGGGGTCCGGGAACAGGAGCTGGTCCCCGTACTGGCGTTCCTCGTTGTACAGCGTGCCACCCACCACGTCCGAGCGGGTGTCCAGCACGCTGACGCCCCCGTACATGTTCAGCCCTCGCTCCGCGTAGTCGGCCGCGTGGCGGATGGGGACGGTCTTCGACCGCGACGTCCCGTGCAGGTCTGGCAGCTCGAACCGGACCCACTCGATGCGATCCTGCGACTGCCACGTCTCGAGGATCTCGTTGATGGTCGCCACGCTGGCCTCCTTCCCGGGCGTGCGGATCGGGCGACGCGAACGGTAGCCTACGATTCGACCATGCCGCGAGCCGCCCGGGCCAGGGGGTGAGATGGAGGCGCTGATCGCCAGCACCCAGACGCACGTGCTCCCGCTGGAGCTCGACCACCGCTACCCGGTGGTCGTCCGGGGCGAGGGCGCATGGGTCGAGGATTCGGCGGGGCGCCGGTACCTCGACGCGATGAGCGGTGGGTCGATGGCGGCCACGCTCGGCCACGGGCGCCCGGACATCATCGCGGCCGCCCGAGCCCAGGCCGAGCAGCTCTCGTACGTCCACAACGAACGGCTCACCAACCCGGCCCAGGAACGCCTGGCGCGGGAGCTCGTCGAGGTCGCGCCGGAGGGCTTCACGCGAGCGCGCTTCGTGACCAGCGGATCCGACGCCAACGAGATGGCCCTCCAGCTGGCCCGCAGCTACCACGTCGAACGTGGCGAGCCGGAGCGCTGGCAGGTGATCTCACCCGCCCAGGCCTACCACGGCCCGACCTTGGAGACCCTGGCGTTGACCGGGCGTCCGGGGCTCCAGGGACCCTTCGGGCCCTACTTCCCCCACCACCTGCACATCCCGCCCTCGACCTGGCTCTTCGACCCCACCGGCGAGGCGGCCCTCGAGGCCTTGGACCGGGCGCTGGACGAGGCCGGCCCGGGTACCGTCTCGGCGTTCTTCTGCGAGCCCATCAGCGCGGCGGCGCTTCCCGCCTCCACCCCGCCGAGGCGTTTCTGGGAGGGCCTGGCCGAGCGGCGTGCGCGGCACGGCTTCCTGGTCCTGTTCGACGAGGTCGTCACGGGCGTCGGCCGGACCGGGCACTGGTTCGCGGGGTCGGCGACCGCGTGTGCCCCCGACATCATCGCCACGGCGAAGGGGCTGGGCGCGGGATACACGGCCATCGGCGCGGTGCTGGTGCGTGACCACGTCTACGAGGCGATCGCCCGGGGGTCCCGGCGGTTCACGCTGGGGCACACCTGGGACGGCGCGCCGCTCGCGTGCGCGGTGGGGCTGGCCGTCCTTCACGCCATGCGCTCCGAGGGCCTCGTCGAGCACGTCCGGGAGCGGGGGGCAGCCCTCCGCGACGAGCTGGAATCGGCGCTGGGTGGCATCGCCATGGTCCGCGAGGTGCGGGGACACGGCTACCTGCTCGGCGTGTCGTTCGTGGACCCTCGCGACGGCGAGTCGCTCCTCCCCCGAGAGCTCCGGGTGGCCGCGCGGATCGACGACGCCGCGTTTGGCCGGGCCCTGATCACGCTCTCCACCCAGCCCACCCGCGACGGGTACGCGGGCGATCAGACGTTGTTCGCGCCACCGTTCACGACCACCGACGGCGACCTGGAGGAGATGGTGTCGCGGTTCGCCGGCGCGGTGCGGGAGGTGGCGGCCGAGGTCGACGCCGAGCTCGCCGCGACCTCCACCGGGGCGACGCGGTGAGACGGGCGGCCAACCCGGACGCTCCCAGCCTGCGGGCCGTGATCCTCCAGCACGAGGACCCCACGCCTCCTGGACACGTGACCGAGTGGCTCGACCAGCACGGCGCGGAGTCCGAGGTGTTCCGGATCGACCTGGAGGACCGCGAGCTCGATCCGACCGGCTACGACCTGATCGTCTCGCTCGGCTCCGAGTTCGCCGTCTATGACGACTCCCACGAGTTCGTCGGGCGTGAGGCACGGTTGATGCGAGCGGCCGTCGACGCGGACGTCCCCATCCTGGGCCTCTGCTTCGGGGGACAGATGCTGGCCCGGGTGCTGGACGGGGAGGTGTTCCGCGGCTCGGAGTCCGAGATCGGCTGGATGCCGGTGCGGACCCGCGACCCCGACCTGGTGCCGGAGGGGCCGTGGTTCCAGTGGCATTTCGACGTCATCCGGCCGCCCGCCGGCGCCGACGTCGTCGCCGAGACCGATCTGGGGGCGCAGGCCTTCGTGGCCGGCCGGAGCCTCGGCCTCCAGTTCCACCCCGAGGTGACGCCCCAGATCATGGACGAGTGGGTCCGTACGTATCGCCACGAGCTCGACGCGGAGGGCGTGGACCCCGATGCGCTGCTGGAGGAGACCAACCGGCGCGCGCAGGAATCCAAGCGAACGACCTGGCAGCTGTTCGAGCGCTTCTGGGACCGGATCGCCGGACTCGACCGGCGGGTCGCGACATGAAGGGGACCGTCCGCTCGGACGAGACCGCCGTGTTCCCCCGCTTCCTGGACCTGGAGTACCCGAACGTCGAGCGCGGCGAGGGCGTCTGGCTCACCACCACCGACGGGCGGCGCGTCCTCGACGCGTGCTCCGGCGGCGCCATGGTCACGTGCCTGGGGTACGGCGTCCCCGAGCTGATCGCGGCGGCCGAGGAGCAGGCCAACCGCATCGCGTACTTCTACAACCACCACTTCACCAGCGAGCCGCAGGAGCGGCTGGCGGACCGGGTCATCGAGGTGGTGGCGCCGGAGATGGCGCGGGTGCGGTTCGTGTCCGGCGGCTCGGAGGCCGTCGAGACCGCGCTGCAGGTGGCCCGAACCTACCAGGTGGACCGAGGCCAGCCCGACCGCTGGAGGGTCATCTCGCCGGCGCAGGCCTACCACGGCTCCACCATGGGGACCCTGGCGCTGAACGGGCGGCCGAGGTTCCAGGAACCGTACGGGCCGTATCTCGCTGATCACCTGCACATCCCGCCCTCGACGTGGCGGTTCGATCCCACCGGCGAGGCCGCGCTGGCGGAGCTGGACCGGCTGCTCGACCAGCACGGCGACACCGTGGCGGCGTTCCTCTGCGAGCCCGTGAGCGCTGCCGCGCTCCCCGGGTACTCGCCGCCCGAGCGGTTCTGGGAGGGGCTGGCCGAGCGCCGCGACGAACACGGGTTCCTGGTCTGCTTCGACGAGGTCGTCAGCGGCGTCGGGCGCGTGGGGACGTGGCTGGCCGCCCACCAGCTCCCCATCGAGCCCGACATCGTGGCGGTGGGGAAGGGGCTCGGCGCAGGCCACGCGCCGCTCGGAGCCGTGCTCTGCCGGCAGCACGTGTACGACGCCATCGATCAGGGGTCGCGCGAGTTCGACCTGGGGCACACGTGGGACGGCGCGCCGCTCTCGTCGGCCGTTGGATTGACGGTTCTCGACCTCATGGTCTCGCAGCGGCTGGTGGAACGGGTCCACGAGCGCGGGCCCTTGTTCCTGGCCGACGTCGAGAAGGCGTTGTCCGGATCGGACATCGTGCGGGAGGTCCGGGGACGCGGGTTCCTCGTGGGCGTGGAGCTCGTGGACCCGCGGGACGGCGAGTCCTTCCTCCCCGTCGAGATGGACGTGGCGGCGCTGGTCGACGACACCGCGTTCGAGCGCGGGCTGCTGGTCACCTCGACGCATCCCCAGGCCGACGGCTTCGCGGGCGACCAGGTCCTCCTGGCCCCCGCGTTTACCAGCACGGACGAGGAGCTGGCGCAGATGGTCGAACGCCTCGCGGCCACCCTCGAGGACGTCGAGGGTGCGGTCACGAAGGCGCTGGCGACGCCGTGACCGGCGCGGTGGCCGACCACCCGGAGTTCGTCCTCCTGGGGATCCCGGACGTCAACGGCTCGATCCGGGGCAAGGCCCTCCGCCCCGAGGCGTTCGAGGCAGCGCTCGAACACGGGACGGTGATGACCGACCTGATCCTCGGTCTGGACCCGGTGGACGCCCCCATCACCGACTACGAGCGCTTCGGGATCCGGACCGGGGCCGCGGACCTCGTCGTCCACCCCGACCCCGAGGCCCTGTACGGGCTCACGTGGCGACCCGGCTGGCGGGTGTGCCTGGCCACGCCGAGCTGGCCGGACGGACGCCCCTGTGAGTTGGCATCCCGGGAGGTGTTCCGGCGGGTCCTGGACGGAGTGGGGGAGCTCGGCTACGAGGTCCTGGCCGCCATCGAGTACGAGATCCGGCTGTGGGACGCGGCGGGGCAGCCGCTTTCGAGCGGCATCAGCTACAGCCTCACCGAGATCGGACGGTACGACGCGTTCGTCTCCCGGCTGGTCCCCGCGCTGGAGGGACTGGGGATCCAGCTCCTGGCGGTGCACACCGAGGCGGGGCCCGGCCTCCTCGAGGTGAACCTCGGAGCGCGCCGCGGGCTCGGCGCCGCGGATGACGCCGCGTTGCTGAAGTTCGCGGTGAAGGAGCTGGCGTCGTCGATGGGGTTGCGGGCGAGCTTCATGGCGAAGACGAATCCGGGCGAGGAGGGCTCCAGCGGGCACGTCCACATGTCGTGCTGGAGCGGCGACGCGAACGCGTTCGCGGGTGTGAACGCGGGCGACGAGCTGCCGTCACCGTTCAGCGCGGCCATCGCGGGCGTCGTGGACCACCTGCCCGCAGCCTCGCTCCTGCTCAACCCGACGGTGAACTCGTACAAGCGCCTCGTCCCGGGGTGGTTCGCGCCGATCAATGCCACCTGGGGGTACGAGAACCGCTCCTGCGCCGTTCGGGCCATCCGGTCGGAGAGGCCCGAGCTATGGCGCTTCGAGTGCCGCCGCCCCGGCGCGGACGCGAACCCCTACCTGGCCCTGGCGGCCGTGGCCGCATCGGCGGCCGACGGCATCCGTCGCCACCTGAAGCCCCCTCCACCGGTGGAGGGCGACGCCTACGACCGGCCCGATCTCCCGGCGCTCCCCGGCTCCCTCGAGTCGGCCCTCCAGGCCTTCCAGGCCGACGACGTGCTCCAGCAAGCCCTCGGCCAGGCCTTCAGTGACTACTACGTCACCAGCAGAGCCTGGGAGCTGAAAGCCTGGCGCGAGACCGTCACCGACTGGGAACGGGATCGGTACGAGCGTTCCGTCTAGCCGGGGCGACGTCCGGCTGCGTGACGTGAGGGACGAGGACCTCCCGATCTTCTTCGAGCACCAGCTCGACCCCGAGGCGACGAGGATGGCCGCTTTCGAGTCTCGAGACCGGGAGGCGTTCATGGCCCACTGGGCCAAGATCCTGCGCGACGAGACCGTCCTGGTGAAGACCGTGGTGGTCGACGGGGAGGTCGCGGGGAACGTCGTGAGCTTCGAAAGCCCGGTGACGGGCAAGCGAGAGATCGGCTACTGGATCGGACGGGAGCATTGGGGACGGGGCGTCGGTACCAGGGCGCTCTCGCAGTTCCTGGATCAGGAGGCGACGCGCCCGCTGTATGCGGGCGTCGCCACGCACAATGCCGCCTCCATCCGGATCCTCGAGAAGTGTGGATTCGTGCTCTGGGACGAGGATCTCGGCCCGTCGAACAAGCCCCCCGACGAGGTCGAGGAAGTGCTCCTGCGGCTGGAGTAGCGCCTACGACTCCGAGAAGAAGATGTTCTTCACCTCGGTGTACAGGTTCACGGCGTGCATGCCCATCTCCCTGCCGATGCCACTGCGCTTGTAGCCGCCGAAAGGCGCCTCGGTGTGCACGCTGTGTGACGAGTTCACGCTGATCACCCCGGTGCGGATGCCCTTCGACACGCGGATGGCCCTGCCGATGTCGCGGGTCCAGATGGACCCGGAAAGCCCGTACTGGGAGTCGTTGGCCAGGCGAATGGCTTCCTCCTCGGTGTCGAAGGGGATCACGCACACCACCGGGCCGAAGATCTCCTCCTGGGCCACCCGCATGTCGTTGCGCGCGTCGGCCAGCACGGCCGGCCGCAGGTAGAAGCCGTTCTCGCCCCCGGCCACGGTGGGCACATCTCCTCCGGTGACCAGCCGCGCGCCCTCCTTCTGGCCGAGCTCCAGGTAGTCGAGGGACGCCTGGCGCTGGCCGGCCGAGATCATCGGGCCGAGGTTGGTACCGTCGTCGAGCGGCGGGCCGACCCGTAGCTCCTCCGTCCGCCGGGACATGGCGTCCACGAACGAGTCGTACGCCGGCCGCTCCACGAACACCCGCGACCGGGCGCAGCAGTCCTGGCCCGTGTTCGCGAACACCGCCCACACCGACCGCTCCACGGCCTGGTCCATGTCCGCGTCCGCGAACACCACGTTCGCCGACTTGCCGCCCAGCTCCAGCGACACCCGGGTGATGTTCCGGGCCGCCATGGCCATGATCTTCGAGCCGACCTCCGTGGACCCGGTGAACCCCACCTTGGCCACGCGAGGATCCCCGACCAGGGCGTTCCCCACGGATGAGCCCGGGCCCGGCAACACCGACATGGCGTCGGGAGGCAGCCCCGCCTCCAGCAGCACGTCGGCCAGGCGCAGCACCGACAGCGGCGTGTACGACGCCGGCTTGACGATGATCGTGTTCCCGCACGCCAGCGCGGGGGCGATCTTCCACGTGGCGATCACGAGCGGGAAGTTCCAGGGCGTGATCAGCGCGCACACCCCGACGGGTTCGCGCAGCGTCACGTCGAGGCCGGGATCCTGGACCGGCACGGTCTCGCCGAAGATCTTGTTCGCGGCCCCGCCCCAGTACTCGAGCGTGTTGGCCACGATGCCGATCTCGTCCCGGGCGTCGCGGATGGGCTTGCCGACGTTCCGGGCCTCCACGCGTGCCAGGTCCTCGAGGCGCTCCCGGACCAGGAACGAGGCCCGCAGCAGCACGCGTCCCCGCTCGGTGGCCGACGTCCGCGGCCACGGTCCCTCCTCGAAGGCCCGCACCGCGACGTCGACCGCGCGCCGGGCGTCCTCGGGGCCGGCCTCGGCGACCTCCGCCATCGGCGCACCCGTCCCCGGCTCGATCACGCTGAACGTGGCGTTCTCGGCGGCGGGCGTGCGCTCCCCTCCCAGCACCAGCAGCTCGGCGGCCATGGTTTCTCCCCAGGCCGGGCTCCGGGTGGAGCCCACGACCGCCTCGATGCTAGCTCAGACCGATTGCGCCGGGCCCGAGAGCTACGTGCCGCCGGTCTCGGGTCCGATAGGCGCCGCCACCTGGGCCTCCAGCTCGGCCAGCAGGTCGGCTTCCGACTTGCCCCGCCGAGACTGCTGCGAGATCAAGTAGATGACGATGCCTGCCAGGACCGACACGCCGGTGATCGCGATCATCCAGTAGTTCCACTGGGACAGCTTCGGCCATCCCGGCGGGTACCAGGTCCCCGTGAAGATGAAGAACACCGCGAGGATGTTGACCACCGTGCCCACGGCGCCTGATGCGTACAGGACCCACATCGGAGCCCGGCGCGCCTCCTCGAACTTCACGGGGTTCGCCCGCTTGGCGAAGAAGACGTCCAGGAACAGCAGGGCTGTCGAGATGCACCAGACGATGGTGAGCCCCGCATACAGCGCGTAGAAGTACTTGTACGGGTCGCTGGTCCCGGCTCCGTAGACGAAGAAGACCAGTGCGGCGATGATCGACGCGATCACCGTCTGCACCAGGATGGCGTTCGCCGGAACCTTGTTCTTGTTCACCCTGCCGATCTGGTGGGGGAGCCGCTTCTCCAATCCCGACACGAACAACAGGCGGGCGAACGCGTAGTTGTAGACGACGGCCGCGGTCAGGAAGACCCACGCCAGGATCAACGCGACGATCACCCCCAGTGGCTTGCCCATCGCGGCACCCACCGACTGCGCGCCACCCGTGGTGCCGTTGAGCTTGTCGACCGGCACCGTGACCATGTTCCCCCACGTGGTCCACAGGTACGCAGCGACCACGATGATCGAGCCCCAGAACAGGTAGGTCCGGATGGCTCGCTCGCCGCCTCGAACTTCGACGCCCATGTTCATCGGCGTCTCGATGCCGAGTAACGCGAGGATGGCGAACGAGAAGAAGGTGAGGTTGTACGGGATGCCGAGCGCCGCGTTCCCCAGGTCCTTCCGGAATGGGTTCCATTCGGCCGCCGCGAACGAGTTCGAAACAGGGTGCCCCTTCAGGAGCCACACCACGCCCGACAGGCCGATCAGGAAGATGACAGCCCCGTAGAAGAAGAACTGGATGTTCACGTAGTTCTGGGTGACCCGGAGCTTGATCAGCGACATCGCCGCGCTGAACCAGATCACGGCGAGGACGACCAGGCCGAGCTGCCAGCCCTTGGTGAGGATGGCGTGGTCTCCGAACGCGGCCACCTGCTGGATGAAGTTCGCCACCAGGATGCCGGCGGCGACCAGCACCAGCGGTCCCGGCCACCAGGCCACGAAGCCCGCGAAGAACCCCCAGAAGGGCCCCAGGACCTTCTGGGTCCACACGTACAGTGACCCCTCCTCGGGGAACATCCGTCCGAGCTGCGCAGTGACGAACGCGCCGGTGATGAGGAACGTCGCGAACGCGACGAGCCAGAAGACGTACATGGATGGCCCGGCGAACTGGACGCCGGACGAGTTGTTGATGAACAGCACGATCGCGACGAAGACCACCACGAGGTCGAACGGGCCCAGCGTTCTCGCGACGAGGGCCGGTGCGATCCTCTCGGAGAGCATCACCTGCTCGTCGGGCTGTCTTGCCATCGGTCACCCCCTAGCCGAGTCTCGAACCCCAGTGCGGCTGGCGAGCCCGATAGCTCGTCGCCGCGAATCTTGCAACGGCGTGGGGCGACTGTCCAGTTGCGTCTCAGGTCAGCTAACGTTGCGGGCGATGGCACGCGCGGACCTCGGGATTGAGCAGCCTCCGGTCGAGGAGCAGGTGATCCGGTGGACCGACGCGTTCGCGGCCCGCACGCACGCCGACGTGGGTGGCGCGATCGCCGAGATCCTGGCTCAGTCCGGCGCGGCCGACGTGATCTCGTTCTCCGGCGGGTTTCCCGATCCGTCCACCTTCCCGGGTACGGTCCTGGCCGAGCTGCTTCGCGAGCTGATCGAGCTGGGGGACCCCTCGGCCTTCCAGTACGCGCCCACGCCCGGCCTGCCGGGACCGCGGGCCTTCATGGCGTCGCGACTGGAAACGCTGGAAGGGGCCGGGCCGGCCGACGACGAGCTCCTGATCACGAGCGGCGCCGTGGAGTGCCTGGAGCTGGTGGGGAAGTCGTTCCTGGATCCGGGCGACGTGGTCCTGGTGGAGGGACCCACCTACCTGGGGGCCATCATGGCCTTCCGGAGCTTCGAGGCCGAGGTCCGTGCGGTCGCCATCGACGACGAGGGGCTCGACGTGGAGGCCCTGGATTCGGCCGTCCGGCGGCGGCCACCCAAGTTCCTGTACACCATCCCGGACCACCAGAACCCGGCCGGGGTCAGCCTCTCGGTGGAGCGGCGTGCCGCCCTGGTGGGCCTGGCCCGACGCCACGGGTTCCTCGTCGTCGAGGACGTGGCCTATCGGGAGCTGGGGTTCGAGGGGGCGCGCCCGCCCAGCTTGTGGTCGCTCGGCCCCGACGTCGTCCTCCAGTGCGGGACGTTCTCCAAGACCTTCTTCCCCGGGGTCCGCCTTGGCTGGGCAGCCGGGCCGGTGGACATCGTGCAGCAGCTCACCGCGGCCAAGCAGCTGACGGACCAGTGCGCCTCGCCCCTGGCCCAGCGCCTGCTCGAGGAGTACGGTCGCCGCGGCCATCTCGATCGAGGGATCGCCGGCGCCCGCGATCTCTACGGACGGAGGTGCGCCCTGCTGATGGGTGCCCTGGAACGGAACATGCCCGAAAGGGTGGCATGGACCCGGCCTCGGGGCGGTTTCTTCTCCTGGCTCACGCTGCCGCCGGGTGCGGACTCGGTCGAGGTCGCCCGGCGGGCCGCGCAGGAAGGGGTCGCCGTCGTCCCGGGCCTGCCCTTCTACCCCGACGGACGGGGCTCCCGGAACGTTCGGCTGTCGTTCAGCAGGGTGGCCGACGGGGACATCGAGGACGGGGCGATCCGCCTCAGCGCAGCACTGAACGCGTTGGCCTAGTGGTCCGTCGGTGAATTGACCTGGGACAAGGCGGCCCGTCCCCGCTGGACCTTCTCGATCATTTCGCTCGCGGTCTTGTGCCATACGAACGGCTTGGGGTCGTCGTTCCAGTGCTCGGACCAGATAGCGATGGCCTCGATGAGATCGGGCACGCTGGTGAAGGTACCGCGGCGCAGGCGCTTGTCGGTCAGCTCCTTGAACCAGCGCTCCACCAGGTTCAGCCATGAGCTCGACGTTGGGGTGAAGTGCAGGTGCCACCGGGCGCGGCGGGGATGGGCCAGCCACGCGGTGATCTCAGGGGCCTTGTGGGCGGACAGGTTGTCCAGCACCACATGGATCTGCAGGCTCCGGGGGACGCTCGCGTCGATGTGCTTGAAGAACCGCAGGACGTCCGTGGCGGTGTGGTGGCTCTGGCAACCGGTCAGAACCTCGCCGGTTGCCACGTTGAGGGCCGCGAACAGGTCGGTCGTGCCGTGGCGGCGGTAGTCGTGGGTCATCGTGCGCGCCCGACCGGGACGCATCGGCAGGCTGGGCTGGGTGCGGTCCAGGGCTTGGCACTGGGTCTTCTCGTCGAAGCTGAACACGACCGCGCGCTCCGGCGGGTTCAGGTACAGACCGACCACGTCGACGAGCTTTCTCTCGAAGTCGGGGTCGTTGGAGATCTTGAACGTGTCGAGCTTCCACGGCTTGAGGTTGTGATCAGACCAGATCCGAGCGACGGCATCCTTGCCGATCCCAAGGCGGCGGGCCAGCGAGCGCGTCGTCCACTGCGTCGATCCATCACCGGGGGACTCTTGGCAGGTGATCCGAACGACCTCGGCCACCATGCCGGGCGGCAGGCCGGGCTTGCGTCCTCGCCCCTTCGCGATCGCACCGACCCCGGCGATCCCGCGCTCGACGAACCGGCTACGCCAGCGTCTGACCGCGTCGGAATCCACCCCCGAGCGCCGAGCGATCTCCTCGTTGCTCACCCCTTCGGACGCCAGCAGCAACGCCCTGGCTTGAACGACCGTGCGATGCGGCAACGCCGTCGATGCTGCCATCCGGACAAGCTCAGATCGTTGTTCCTCGGTGACCGGCAGCGCGAGCGCGATCGTGATTGGCATGCATTCAACACTACCAGACTATTTCACCGACAGACCACTAGCTCCGGCGCCTCGCGTGCTTCATGGGCGCACGGGCGGCCCGGCTTTCGGCAGCCACACCGAGAACGTGCTCCCGCGGCCCGGCTCGCTGTCCACCTCGATCCGTCCTCCCAGCGCCTCCGCCACCCGCGCCACCAGGTGGAGGCCGAGCCCGACCCCTTCCATGTGCCGGCCGTCGGGCGTGTCGAGCTGGCGGAACCGCTCGAACACCGTGGCCAGATGCTCCGGCGGGATGCCGACGCCCTGGTCGCGAACGTCGATGCGGATCTCCGCCCCCTCCGGGCGCGCTTCCAGCTGCACCGGCCCTTCCGAGTACTTCAGGGCGTTGTCCCCCAGGTTGAACAGGATCCGATACAGCAGCGTCCGGTCCGTGACCAGGTCGAGGCCGGCGGGACACGAGGTGTCGACGATCCGGGCCGGGGCCCGGAACCGCATGGTGTCGGCGACCTCCTCCAGGAACGGGGCCAGGTCCACGGGGACCAGGGCCATGGCGGGGTCGTCGCCGGCCAGCCGGGACTCCGCCAGCAGGTTCTCGAGCAGCTCGGCCAGGCGCTTGGCCTGCCGCTCCGCCACACCGAGGAGCTGGCGCCGCTGGTCGGCCGCCAGCATGTCGCCCAGCCGCGACACCGTGGCCACACTGCCGATGATGGCGGTGAGCGGCGTGCGGAGCTCGTGCGACACACCCGCCACGAACTCGTCCTTCAGCCGGTTCAGCCCCTCGAGCTCTTCCACCTGGTCGGCCAGGAGGCGGCGCTTCTCCGCCAGCTCCATGAGCAGGAACGCGGACGCCAGGTGCTGGCCGAACAGCTCGGCCCGGCGGGCGTCCTCGGGCAGGAACGGCGGTTCGGTGGCGAACCGGCGAAGGGTCAGCGCCACGTTCACCCGTTCCTCCACCAGCACCGGCACGGCCAGGACGTGCTCCGGGACGTCGGGAGTTCCGGGGATCACCTTGACCAGGTCCGCGTCGGTCTCGTCCTGGTTGGCGATGACGCTGTGCCCTTCCCGCACCGCCACGCCGGTCGCGCCGACCCCGAACGGGAACTCGTACGCCATGACCGCGTCGGCGACGGGGCCCGGCTCGGAGTGGTACAGGGGGCGGATCAGCCCCGCGTCGTGGTCGACCATCCAGATCGTGAGCGACTTGATGGGAACCACGAAGGCCAGGCGCTCCGCGACCAGCGGAAAGATGTCGCTGGACGCCGCGGCGGACGCGGCCCCGATGCGGCCCCCGACCTCCAGCAGCGAGCGTCGCAGCGCCACCTCTTCCTCCAGCTCCCTGCGGAGCTGATGCCTCTCGCGTTCCTCTTCCAGCCCGGCGATCTCCCGGACCAGCAGGACGTTCTCGACGGCGTTGGCGCCGACCATGGCGAACAGCCGGAGAACCTCGAAGCTGCGCACGTCGGGGATGGGACGGTCGATGTCCGAGTCCACCGATAGCAGCCCCAGCACCTCGCCCCGGGAGGTGCGCATCCGGACGATGCACATGTCCATGGGGTGCCAGTACCCGGGGCCGGGCCAGCCGTGGGCCGGGGTGTGGATGGCCCCCAGCTTGCCCAGGTCGACGTCGCGGTCGTGCGGGATGAAGGTGACGTCGGGGACGATCTCGTCGCCGTGCAAGAGGAGGTCGTCGAACGCGCCCCGTGGGGTGGAGGTCCCCATCAGCTCGGCCTCGCCTTCCCCCACCACGGCCCGGACCAGGTAGCGGTCCAGCTCGGCGTCGTAGAGGTTCAGGACGACCTCGAGCCCGAACGCGTCCTGGACGCCCTGCACGATCGCCGTGAGCACGGCGTCGAGGCCGCCGCCATGGGCAGCGGCGCCCGCCACGCGGGCCAGCGCCTCCAGCCGTGCGAGCTCCGGCTGTGGGTCCGCCAACTTCTCCGGTTGGGTCGCCACCGTGTTCCCCATCTCCCAGTATGAACAGATCGACCGGCCCGCCGAAACCCTTGAGCCCCGCTCACTCAGGCCGCGGTGGTCGAACTGCGCGTAGGCGCGGGCGAGGGCGACCGGTGGTAGCGTCCGCAACCTTGGGGGGCGCCAGGACGATCCACGAGCTTCGAACGCCCGCGTTGCTGGTCGACGCGGAGGCGTTCGACCACAACCTCTCGACGATGGCGGCGGCGCTTCCCGGACCGCGGCTCCGGCCCCACGTGAAGGCCCACAAGTCCACCGCGCTGGCTCGCAGGCAGGTGGAGGCTGGCCATCGTTCGTTCACCTGCGCCACCGTCCGCGAGGTGGAGGGGATGGCCGCGGCCGGCCTCGGCCAGGACCTGTTGCTGGCGAACGAGACCCTGGAGACCGAACGGCTGGCGGCGGTCCGGGACGCCGAGGTGATGCTGGCGGTCGATTCGGACGCCACGGTTGAGGCCGCGGCGGCGGGTCGCGTTCGTCGCGTGGTCATCGACGTGAACGTGGGGATGCCCCGGTGCGGCTGCCCGCCCGACGACGCGGGACGGCTGGCGGACCTGGCGCGAGCGAAGGGGCTGGAGGTTCGCGGCGTCATGGGCTACGAGGGGCACGTCGTCGGCCTGCCGAACCGCGCCACCCGAACGGCGATGACAGAGGATTCCATGAAGGCGTTGCTCCGGGCGCACGACGCGGTGGGAGGCGACCTGATCTCCGCGGGCGGCACCGGGACGTTCGACATCAACCCCTGGGCCACCGAGATCCAGGCCGGTTCGTACATCCTGATGGACAACGCGTACGCCGAGCTCGACCTCCCGTTCCGGCGGGCGCTGTCGATCCTCGCCACTGTCATCTCGGCGTGGCCCTCGCACGCCGTGGTGAACTGCGGCCTCAAGGCGCTGGGGATGGACCACGGCAACCCGACGATGGAGGACGGGCACCAGGTGTGGTTCGTGTCCGACGAACACATCACGTTCACCTCCGCCACCCAGGTGAAGGTCGGCGACCGGTTGCGCGTCCTGCCCGCCCACGTGGACCCCACCGTCGCGTACCACGAGCGCATGTTCGTCGTGGACGGCGAGACAGTCGTCGACGAGTGGCCGGTGGACCTCCGAGGCTGGTGAACGAGGCCGCAATCGTGTTTGACGGCATCGAGGGCTCCGGCGGATAGTCGCCGGTGCACCCGGGAAGTCGCCGGTGCACGGGAGGACGATCACAGGAGGTGCGGCGGTGAGCGATCGGATCGTGTTCAACCTGGGGCCCGACGACATCCCGACGGCCTGGTACAACATCCTCCCGGACCTCCCGGTCCCGCCGCTGCCGCCCCTGCACCCAGGCACCGGCGAGCCGGTCACGCCGGACCTGCTCGCGCCGCTGTTCCCGGAGTCGCTGATCCTCCAGGAGGTCTCCACGGAGCGGTGGATCGACATCCCGGGGCCGGTGATCGATGTGTACCGCCTGTGGCGGCCCACCCCCATGTACCGGGCCCGCCGCCTGGAGCAGGCCCTGCAGACTCCCGCCCGGATCTATTTCAAGTACGAGGGAGGCTCGCCGGCCGGCTCGCACAAGCCGAACACCGCGGTGCCCCAGGCCTACTACAACAAGGAAGCGGGCAGGAAGCGGCTGACCACCGAGACCGGCGCAGGGCAGTGGGGCTCCGCGCTGTCCATGGCCACCCAGTTCTTCGGGCTGGAGTGCCTCGTGTTCATGGTCAGGGCCTCCTTCGAGCAGAAGCCGTACCGGCGGATCTTCATGGAGACCTTCGGCGCGGAGGTCCGCCCCTCGCCGTCGTCCACCACGGAGTCCGGCAAGAAGATCCTGGAGCAGAACCCCAACTCCACCGGCTCGCTCGGCATCGCCATCAGCGAGGCCAGCGAGGTGGCCGCACAGGACCCGGACACGAGCTACTCGCTGGGGAGCGTGCTGAACCACGTACTGCTGCACCAGACGGTGATCGGGCTGGAGGCACAGAAGCAGATCGAGATGGCCGGCGAGCAGCCCGACGTGATCATCGGTTGCGTCGGTGGGGGCTCGAACTACGCCGGGTTCTCGTATCCGTTCATGGCCGACAAGCTCGCCGGGAAGTCGCAGGCCCGGTTCGTGGCGTGCGAGCCGACGGCGTGCCCCACGCTCACCCGCGGGAAGTTCGCCTACGACTTCGGGGACACCGCCGAGACCACGCCGCTGTTCCCCATGTACACGCTGGGGCACACGTTCGTGCCGGCGCCGGTGCACGCGGGCGGGCTCCGCTACCACGGCGACGCGCCCTCGCTCTCGCTGCTGGTCCGGGAAGGCCACATGGAGGCCAAGGCCTTCACCCAGAACCAGATCTTCGACGCGGCCGTGCAGTTCGCCCGGACCCAGGGCATCGTGCCGGCTCCCGAGCCGGCCCATGCCATCCGGCAGGTCATCGACGAGGCCATCGAGGCACGGGAGGCCGGGCAGGAGAAGGTCATCCTGTTCAACCTGTGCGGGCACGGGCATTTCGACATGCAGGCCTACGACGACTACATGAACGGCCGGCTCCCGGAGTTCGAGCTGTCGGAGGACGCGCTCACCGACGGCCTGGCCCACATCCCTCCGGTGGCGGTCCCCGGCTAGAGCGGCGGTTCCTCCCCAGTGCCCGGGGAACCGCCCACCTCGGCCAGGCGGCGTGCCAGGAAGCGGCGCTCGGCCGGATTCGTGGCCAGGTCGAGGGCCCGCCGGTAGGCGTCGGCGGCCTCGTCGCGGCGGTCCAGCCGCCGCAGCAGGTCCGCCCGGGTCGAGTGGAGCAGGTGGTACCGGTC
>JALYLZ010000035.1 GCA_030774015.1 Actinomycetota bacterium
CCGCCAGGGCCGCGGCCAGCGCGAGCCCCAGCAGCCGGCGGCCAACCACCCTCCCCGGTCGCTGCACGAGCCCGTTCTACCGGAAGCGTCGCAGCGGGCACCACGCGCACTTGGCTGGGGTGCGTTACGCCCTATGGACCGGGCTGGACGACCGAAAAAGATCAAAGGCCGAGGCGGCCGGGGCGGCCGAGTGCGGGCCCTCCGCTACCGCGCGCCGTCCACGAACGGTTGCGGGAACCCCAGCCGGCCGTCCGACCAGGTGAAGTACGGGGTCGAGCCGTCGGTCGTGTTGTCGGTGTAGTCCCCGAAGTTCGGCGTGATGCGGGTGGACACGCCGTTCCAGTCGCTGTCGTCCGTGGTCACCCGGAAGTCCGGAGCGGAGACGTTCGGCCCCGGCGTGATCTCGGCGAAGTAGTCCGTCCTCGTGGAATCCGGGCCCCACAGGCGGCGGTCGTACCAGGACGTGATCACCCTGTCCGCCGCGCCCACGCTCACCGCCGGGAGGAAGTGCAGCACGCCGCCGGAATCGTCGTTCACCCGCCGGATGGCGCCGAACGCCGACAGCGAGAGGTCGGAGGCACGCATCCACACGTCCCCGAGGAGGTGCTGACTGGCGTCCTCCCACACGAACACGACCTGCCCCGACAGGGGGCGGACGGCCGCCTGCGGGAAGTCGTTCGGGCCCGGCTCGAATCGGTTGTAGCCCGCGATGATCTCGCCCACCAGCGACTTCACGCCGCCGTCGGGGTTCGACCCCACCTGTCCCAGCGTGATCACCCGCGGGTCCGACGCCCCTCCCACCGATGGCGCTCTCGCGCCCGCCGGGACCAGCGCCGCGTGCATGTACACGTAGGGGTCGCCGTCGAACAGGTTCGAGGAGATGTTGCGCTCCCACACGACGTAGGTGTCGCCCCCCGGCGCCACCACCGGGAACGGGCCCTCGTTCAGCGCGCCGCACCGGAGCGCCTCGGACGACTCGACGCCGCGCCGGCAGTTGTGCTCCTCGCGCCACACCACGATGGGGCTGCTGAAGTCGCTGGAGGACAACCGGGACGGGTCGGACGGGACATGGGCCCGCACGATCTCCACCTGGCCCAGGCCGCTGTGGCCGCGGCTCATGAAGAACCGGATGTACGCGACGACGAGGGTCCGGCTGGCCTGGTCGTAGCCCACCCAGTCCTTGTCCAGGAGGGACAGCCTGCGGGGAGGACGCCGCCGGAACGAGCACACGTTCCCGGCCTGGGCCGCCACGACCGGGTTCCCGAACGTGACCGCCGATCCCGCCGGGTCGACGGTTCCCACGGACACCGCGACGGTGAGCTGGGACGGGTTGCCGTCGCTGCAGGCCTGGAACGAGGGAAAGTACAGCGAGCCCACGATGAAGGACTGCCCGTCGTCCACGGCCACGATCGAGGGGTCGCCGGCCCACTGCTGGTCCGGGTTGTCGTTGGGCAATCCGATCAGGTCCGTGAAGCTGGCCCCGCCGTCGCCCGAGTAGCCCACGCCGGTACCGGAGGCGCGGACGCTCGTGGCGTCGGTGGCGAACTGGCCCGAGATGTCGTTCCAGCCCACCACCACCCGCCGCTGTCCCTGGAAGGTCCCCGCCGCGATGGCCGTCTCGCTCTGGCCGCCCGCCAGGTCCTCGGAGGGATCGGCGGCGTCGACGTTGGTGCCGAAGGCCCCGGCCGCGCCGAGGGCCTGGTGCGGCGGCTGTGAACCGGGTGCCTGCGGCGACTGCGGGTGCAGCCACATCCGGACCCCCGCCGAGAGCCAGGCCCGCGCGTTCAGGTGATGCAGGACCCGGCGCTGGAGCAGCGGGGGCCTGGCGCTCGAGTGGACCGGCGCCAGCAGCGCCACCTGGAGGATCGCGGCGACCCCGACCGTGATGATGCGTCTCATGAACGTTCCCCCTCCCCAGGTCGTCGTTGTCAAGCTCCGGCTCACCCGGCTCGTCCGGTCATCCGGCTCGTCCGGTCATCCGGTCGTGGACCGGCTCCAGGGCCAGCCCCGCCGCGGCCCACATGGGGAAGTAGTCCGGCCGAACCAGCCCCTTGATGTGCCGGCGGGCGGACGTGTAGTCCCACGGGGCCTCCCCCACCGCCTTGCGCAGGGCCCACCCGCTCGCGTACTCCACGGCCATGATCAGCACGCCGTACACGGCGGCCCGGGCCGGCGCGGGAACGCGGTCCCGCATGGCGTCGTGCAGCGGCTCGTACAGCGGCGCGAGCAGCCCGTAGATGGGGAACATCCACAGGCTCGAGCGCGACGGGAGTCGCCGGTCACGGGTCCGCACGAAGTCGTGCAGTCCCGTGAAGGCGACCTCGCCGCACCAGCCGATCAGGCCGTACGCGGCGAACCGCCCCCACCTGGTCCGCACCCGGAACCGGTCGTCCCCCAACTCCCCCGCTCTCCTGGTCGCCGTTCGGAATGGCCGCTACGTCACGGTGAAGCAGCCGGCGCAGTTGCCCACCCCTTTGTCCGGGTTGACCACCTTCACGGTCCTCGGCCCCGTCGTCGCGCCGGCGGCGATCGTGATGTTCGCGGTGAGCTGACCCGAGCTGACGAAGCTGGTCGAGTTGACCGTGATGCCGGCGCCGAACGTGGCCTTGGCCCCGGACACGAAGTTCGATCCGAAGACGGTCACGTTCATGGTCGCTCCCCTCGCCCCCGTGTTCGGACTGGTGGACGTCGGAGCGGGAGCCGGATCGATGGTGAGGCATCCCGGGCACGTGGCGGTTCCGCCCGAGCTCACCGTGACGTCGCGGGCTCCCACCGTAGCGCTCGCCGCGGCCTTCAGCTTGACGGTGAGCTTCGTGCTGCTGACGAAGGTGGTGGAGACCACGGTGACGCCCGTCCCCGACACCGAGGTCGTGGCACCCGCCTGGAAGTTGGTCCCGTTCACCGTGACGTTCCGGGTGCCCCCCTGGCCCAGCGTGTTCGGATTGATGGAGGTGATGGTGGGCCCGCCGCCGCCGCCCGAGATGGTGAGGATCCCCGTTCCCGTCTTGGTCTGTCCGTCCGGGTTGGTGACGGTGACGTTCTGCGCGCCGGACGTCGCACCCACCGTGGAGACGTTCAGGGTGACGGATGTCGGGCTGGTGAAGGTCACGCTGTTCACCGTGACGCCCCCCGTCACCGAGCCGCCGATGTGGCTGAACGGAAGCGCGTTGCCCGTGAGGTTGGAGCCGGGATCGTAGAACCCCGACCCGGAAACCTGGGTGCCGGTGATGGTGACGTTCACGGAAGACTGGCCCGCGGCGATGGTGGACGGGCTGGCCGAGGCCGGCGTGGCCGGCGGTGGAGCGATGAGCTTCACCACCCGGACCGCCCACGAGTTCGTGGTGTTGTTGAACTCCTGGATCGTCCACATCGTCATGTCGTCGAGCGGGTCGAGCGACGTGTACGAGTAGTCGCCCCATCGCTGGAGCGTTCCGGACTGGGGCCCGTAGACGGTCGTGCTGTTCGTGTAGAGCTGGGTGGTCTCGACGGTGCCCAGCGGGTCACCGACCAGCCGGCCCACCGTGGCGGCGTTGGGATGCTCGGCCTTCCCGGCCGTGGTGAACCCGAGCGCGGCGTGGCCCTGCCCCGACACCATCACCGAGGGGATGGTGAAGAACCGGGGATTGGTGGCCGCGCCGTCGAAGATGGTCCCGGACTCCACGATCGATGGCGTCTGCGGCGAAGGGATGCCGGTCAGCTCGTACCACCGGGAGGCCGTACGGCTGATCGTGCCGCTGGACGTCCCCGAGCTGTTGACGCCGATGTTGTGGGCCGTCCACAGCTTCCCGTTCCTGATGTGTGCCGCGAACAGCCGGTCGTCCAGGGTGTCGAGGGTCTTCGAGCTTCCGGTCTGTGGAGCGGCCAACGGAAAGGCCGTCGTGGGGACGGTGATGAGGACGTTCGAGGAGATGCTGGGCGTGCCGCCGGGGTTGGACACGCGGCGCAGGTCCAGGCGGCCGAAGGCCTTGTTGCTGACGCCGATGAAGTAGCCTTCGGTTGCGGCCGGGTCGTAGTTGTCGACCCCCTGCGGCGTGAACGGTCCCTCGGTGGCCGAGCCACCCGAGCCCGTGGTGAGGTCTCGAAAGACCGTCACCACGATGGGCCCGCCGCTCAGGACCGAGCTCTTGCGAACCACGTACCCGTCCGTTGCCTTCAAGGAACCCACCGCCGGGAACACGTTGATCCCGATGTACAACGCGTTCGCGTCGATCCCCAGCGTGTCGTAGTCCGCGAAGTCGGTGAGGGTGCGGGTCGGCGCGGTCGAGTCGCTGGGAATGTCGTAGAAGGTGAAGTTGGAGGCGCTGGTGATGGTGCTGGTGTTGCTCACGGCGATGAGGATCCGGTTGTCGGTGCTGTTGATGTCGATCATGGTGATGAACCAGCGCCCCGACAGGCGGTCGTAGCGGATACGCGGGTCGCTCGTGCCGGCCACGATCACCGAGGCGAAGAACACGTCGGGGTCGACGTTCAGCGCCCCGTCGGCCACCCCCGTGCTCTTGCTGAAGCTCCGGAACCGCCCGTTGACCGTGACGATGAACTGGGTCGGCCCCACGGCGCCCATCGTATCCGGAGGCACGAACCCGGGGGTGTCGGAGATGGTCGCGCCCGTGAAGCTGGTCCCCAGCGTCTGCGGGGTGAACGGCGCCTCCGGTGAAGGGTTCCCGGCGCCTCCGGGCAGCTGTGACACGTCGGGGGAGCTCGGGTTCTGGGGCAGGGACGCCCGCTCCGGAACGCCCGGCTCGGGCTTCGGGATGATCTGCGGAGGCCCGGAGCGATCCGCGATCCGCTGCTGGCGCATGATGCTCGCGACCGACCGGGTCACCCCGGGGGCGCCGACCACCGGCGTGCCACGGTGCCAGCCGACGTGCCCACTCGTGTGGGAGCGGCCCGCGGCCGCGGCGCCGTGGAGCCCCGACACAGAGACGACGATGAGGCAGGCCATGAGCGGCGTGGCCCAGGCCCTCCCCCTACGGGTGGACGTGCCGTCCTTCCGAGCGCGACCTGGCATGGATCCCCCTCCTCGAGTTCGTACGCAGCGAGCCGACAGGCTTCCAGCGGTGACGCGGGCGTGACGGGTACGGGCGCTTCGCCTCGCTACCGTACATACGCACGGCCCGGATGGAAAGGTCCCCCGGCTTGGGGGACGCCGGTTGGGCTACCGCTCCTCGGCCCGCCGGAGCCGCTCGACGGTCCGTTCCCTTCCCAGCAACGCCATGGACTCGGGAAGGGGCGGGGAGATCCTGCGGCCCGTCACGGCGGCCCGGACGGGCTGCCACCCCTTGGTGCGGTTCAGGCCCGCGCCCGCCGCCAGGTCGTCGAGCACGCGCTTGATCTCCTCGACCGTCCACTCCTCCACCGCTTCCAGGCGGGACGCCGCGTCCCTGAGGTATCCGGGGTCCACGGAGGCGATCTGCTTGCAGGCGTCCTCGTCCGGTTCCACGTCCTCGAACAGGAACCGGAGCAGCTCGCCGGCCTCCGCCAGCGTGGACATGCGTTCCTGGATCAGCGGGACCGCCTCCTCGACCACCTGCGCGGCCTGGGGGTCCTGCACACCGAGGTGCCCCACCAGCCGTCTCGCCAGCTCGTCCGGCGGGAGCCGGCGCACGTAGACGCCGTTCAACCAGGTGAACTTCTCCACGTCGAAGATCGACGGGTGGTGCGACACCGTGGTCACGTCGAACCGGCGGATGAGCTCCTCGAGCGGCAGGACCTCCTCGTCGCCGCCGGGTGACCAGCCCAGCAGGGCTAGGTAGTTGACCATCGCCTCGGGCAGGTAGCCCCGGTCGCGAAACTCCTCCACTGCCACCGCCCCGTGGCGCTTGGAGAGCTTGGCCCGGTCCGGCCCCAGGATCAGGGGGAGGTGCGCGTAGGTCGGCGGTTCTGCGCCCAGCGCCTCGACCATCAGGATCTGCCGCGGCGTCGACGGGAACAGGTCCTCGCCCCGCACGACGTGGGTCATCTCCATCAGGTGGTCGTCGACCCCCGAGGCCAGCAGGTAGGTGGGGGTCCCGTCCGAGCGCAGGATGATGAAATCGCGGAGGTCCGCGTTGGAGAACCGGACCTCGCCCCGCACCAGGTCGGAGAACTCGACGTCGCGTCCCTCGGGGATGGCGAACCGGACGGCCGCGGGCCGCCCCTCCGCCTCGAACGCCGCGCGCTCGGCCTCGGTCAGCCGGCGGCACCGGCCGTCGTAGCCCGGCGCCTCGCCGCGGGCCTGCTGCTGCCGGCGGCGCTCCTCCAGCTCCTCCGGGGTGCAGTAGCACCGGTAGGCATGTCCCTCCGCCAGGAAGCGGTTCGCCACCTCCCGGTGCAGGTGGAACCGCTGGGTCTCGATGTACGGCCCGAAGGGGCCCTCGACACCCGGCCCCTCGTCCCAGTCCAGCCCGAGCCACGACAGCGCGGCCTGGACGCTCTCGATGCCGCCGGGGACGACCCGTTCCGGGTCGGTGTCCTCCACCCGCAGCACGAACACGCCGCCGTGGTGGCGGGCGAACATCCAGTTGAACAGCGCGGTGTGGGCGCTCCCCACGTGGAGCGATCCGCTCGGCGCGGGCGCGAACCGGCACCGGACCGCGTCGGTCACCCCGGCACCACCGTGTTCACCAGCACGCCGATCGCCTCGATGTCGACCTCCACCCGGTCCCCCACCGCCAGCGGGCCCACCCCGGCCGGCGTGCCGGTCAGGATGACGTCCCCCGGCAGCAGGGTCATGAAGGTCGACACGAACGCCACCAGCGCCGCCGGCCCGAACGTCTGGTCGGAGGTCCGCGCGTCCTGGCGGACCTCGCCGTTCACCCGGGTCCGGATGGCGACATCGGAGGGATCGAGCTCCGTCTCGATCCACGGGCCCAGCGGACACGAGCCGTCGAACCCCTTGGCCCTGGTCCACTGCCCGTCGGTGCGCTGGAGGTCCCGCAAGGTCAGGTCGTTGCCGCACGTGTAGCCCAGGATGGCCCGCTCCGCCTGGTCGAGGGCGAGCCGCCGGGCCAGCCGCCCGACCACCACGGCCAGCTCGCCCTCGTAGTGCAGCTCGCGGCTGATGGGCGGGTACGGGATGGGGTCGCCGGGCCCGATCACGGCGGTGGACGGCTTCAGGAAGACCAGGGGGTGGTCCGGGACCTCCTCGTGCATCTCGGCGGCGTGCTCCGCGTAGTTGCGGCCCACCGCCACGACCTTCGAGGGAAGCACCGGCGCGAGGAGGCGGACGTCGTCCAGCGGGACCTCGTCGCCCGTCGGCACGGGGTCCTCGAAGAACGTGCCCCGAAGCAGGCGGACGAGGCCGCCCTCCACTGCCCCCGTGCCGATTCGATCCCCGAACCGGAACCTGACCAACCTCATGCCTCGACGAGGCTATCGGATGCAGCGCACCCCCACCGCGGTGAGTGTCCCGCCCGGGCCCCGCTTCGACAGGAACATGTCATTGGCTGTCATGGCCGTCGATGGGCACCAGCGAGGCGCGGATCCGTTCGGCGAGACGTTCCGGGGTGTCGCCTTCGCTGAGACCGAGGATCCAGCTGGCGCGCTCCTGCTGCGAGGCCGAGACCCGGTGGCCGTTGATGGCCAGGAAGGTCAGGCAGGCGGCCAGGGCCGTGCGCTTGTTCCCCTCGACGAAGGGCTGGCCCTCAGCGATCCCGTGAGCGAGCACCGCCGCTTGCAGGGCCAGGTCCGCTCCCTGGTAATGGGCGTATGCAGATGGGCGAGCGAGAGCAGACTCGAGGCCGTCGCGGGTGCGCAGCTGGTCCGCGGCCTGGCGCCCAGTGCAGCCGAATATCTCCGCATAGAGGGAGAGGATGTCCTCGATCGCGAGGTAGATGGCCTCGTCTCGGTCTTCGGTCCCGGACAACGCCGTGAGCTGCTCAGCCTCGTGGGCGCCGGCCCGCGGGCGCGTCGGCGCGGCGGTCGTGCTCGGAGAGGATCTCGAGCGCCTCGCGGTTCTCGGCGACGACGGCACGTCCGGCGCTCCGGATGAGTGCTCGTACCTGCGCGGCGGGGATGACCCGGAGCTCACCGGACTCGAGCTCCTCGACCAGGACCGAGGTCCCCGGAGTGAAACCGAGGCGCTCAAGCTCGTGCGGGAGCGAGATCACGTTGCTGTTGCCTACGCGGCGGATCTTCACGATCTTCACAGACCAAGTATACACAAGGATATACGTACGAGGTAGAGGCCTCTTCCCCGAATCCTTCATGGGTGAAGTGTGCTCAGGCCGGGCGGAGGCAGACGGTGAAGATCGTGCCGATGCCCTCCGTCCCCGGACCAAGGCCAAGGTACGTGTGGACCAGCGAACCGATGCTCTGCTCGTCCTCGACCACCAGGATGGCCCCGCTCGCCACGGCTCAACCCCGCGAGTCGGCGCTCACTGGCGGCATCGTAGACCCGGGGATCGGGTACCGCCGTTGGAAAGGAGGATCATTTCCGGCATGAGGCTCCCACCCACATCGGTCCCTTTTACGGTACATTTTGACGTACTGTGGAGGGTACATCGTGGCCGTGAGAGTGGTCGGCGTCCGCCAGCTTCGGGACGAGCTCGCGTCGGTGATGGACGGGGTGGCTCGACTGGGCGAGGTCGTGATCACACAGCGCGGAGAGGGCAGGGCGGTGCTCATGGATCTCGACCGATACAACCAGTTGATCGAAAGGCTCGAGTACCTGGAGGACACCCTGGACGCCCTGGAGGGCCAACGGGACGGCGCCGTGCCCATCGCCGAACTTGCCTGATCGGCCGCCCTACCTGGTTCTTGCCTCGCCGACAGCTCAACGGGACTTCGGGCGCCTGCCGCCTGGAGTCAAGGAGCGCATCCGTGCCGCGATGATCGCCCTGGCAGACGACCCTCGCGGGCAATCGGAGAAGCTAGCCAGCGAGGACGCCTATCGCGAGCGGGTTGGGGATTACCGAGTCGCGTTCCGGGTGGACGACTCGGCGCAAGAGGTGCTGGTCACTCGGATCAAGCACCGGGGCGACGTCTACCGACGCTGACGCAGCACGATGGACGCGGTGGAGCCGGGCGGTCAGGTTCCTTCCGCGCCAGGGCGGTAGGTCCCGAAGGTCCAGATGTGACCCTCGGGATCGCGGGCGGCGTACTCTCGGGATCCGTAGTCCTGGTCCTCTGGCACCCGGACGATCTCGGCGCCGGCCGCCCGGGCTCGCTCGTAGTGCGCGTCGACGTCGTCCACCGCGATGTAGATCCCTTGGGTCATGCCGCCGAGACTTCGGGGACTCCTCAGCTCCAGCGGATCCTGGCCGTGGGTGGAACCGAGCATGACCACGCCGGGGCCCAGGCCGAGCTCGGCGTGGGCGATGGTTCCGTCGTCGTTGGGCAGCACCAGCCGCTTCTCGAACCCGAACGCCGCGCACAGCCACTCGACGGCGGCGGGAGCATCCTCGTAGCGCAGGAACGGGAAGACGTTGGGCCGGTGGTCGGGCATGGCGCCCCTCGGGCTACTCGTTCGCGTACGTGAGCCAGCCGGCGTACTTGTCGAGCTCGCCGTGGACGGCGCCGAAGAAGACGCTCTGGATCTCCTTGGTGATCGGACCCAGGCCGTTCGTGCCCACCGAGCGGTCGTCGATCTCCCTGATCGGGCACACTTCTGCGGCCGTCCCCGTGAAGAAGGCCTCGTCGGCGAAGTACAGGTCCGTCCGGGGAAGGTTCCGCTCGTGCACCTCGTATCCGAGGTCCTGGGCGATGGTGATGACCGACTCCCGGGTGATGCCGTCCAGGCACCCCGCCGACAGCGGCGGCGTGTACAGGGCGCCGTCCCGCACCACGAAGATGTTCTCCCCGGTCCCGTCGGTCACGTAGCCGGCCATGTTCAGGAAGATGGCCTCGTCGTAGCCGGCCTTGAGCGCCTCCACCTTGGCCAGGCCCGAGTTGACGTAGCCGCCCGTGGCCTTGGCGCCCGGCGGGATGATGTTGTGGTCGCTGCGCTTCCAGGACGAGATCTTGGCGGTGGCTCCCTGCTCCAGCGCCTCCTCACCCAGGTAGTTCTCCCAGGACCACACGGCGACGGACACGTTCACCGGGGCGTTCAGCGGGTTCAGGCCCATCTCGCCGGAGCCGCGGTAGACGAGGGGGCGGATGTAGCAGGCCTCGAGGCCGTTCACGCGGACCGTCTCCACGCAGGCCGCCACCATGGCTTCGAACGAGAACGGCATGTCGATCTGGTACAGGTGCGCCGAGCGGAACAGCCGCCGGATGTGGTCGGTCAGGCGGAACACGGCGGGCCCACGCTTGGTCTCGTAGGCACGGATGCCCTCGAACACACCGGTCCCGTAGTGCAGCGCGTGGGTGAGGACGTGGATACGGGCGTCGTTCCAGTCCACGAGCTCGCCATCCATCCAGATCTTGTCCACCGGCGCGAGCGGCACCTGTTCCTCCTTCGCGTCCACGGGACGGCACCTGGCGCGTCCCCTTCCCGGAGCCAAAGCATACCCGGGGCTTCCGGCCCGGGACCGTACCCTCGGCCCGGTCCCGCGGGCCGCTCGGGGGACCCCGGCCGCTACGGCTGGAATCCCGGCGCCGCGGTGCCCTCCAGGGGATACAGGGACCGCACGACCGGCGGCACGTGCTGGACGAACCGGGACAGCCCGATGAGAACCTGGCCCATGTCTCCGCCCATGTCGTCCTGGGAGTCCATGCGAACGAGGACGTGTCGGCCGTTGACCTCGAAGGTGGTCCACGCGGGCGCCTGGTCGAGCATCCACGCCATCATCCGCGCGTCGACCAGCGCGGTGGCGAAGTAGGAGTCGGCGCACAGGACCCGTACCTTCCCGTTGAACGCGATCGACTCGAAGTGAACCCGCGGAGTCCTCCCGGCCGGTTGCAACGAGCCGCTGCTCCCTATCCACAGCGGAGGGCAGTTCGCGGCAAGTGGAGCGAGGCCCATGAACTGCCAGCCCGTGTACACCCATCCTTCGTCCTGCCCGCCCTTGACCTGGTACCGAACATCGAAGCCCTGGAGCGGCACCCCGTCCACCGTCCCCCACATGACGTTGCGCACCTCCACGCCGCGCCGGGCGAACACCTCGAACGGCAGTCCGGCCCCGGTGAGACCGAACGGATCGGCCGGCGAGAACCGGAGCCCCATCACCCGGGCCACCTCCGGCACTTGCCCGGCCCGGGCCTTCCGGGCCCATCCCGACATCAGCACCAGCGAGACGATGCCGGCCAGCAGCAGCATGGCGCCCACGGTCTCCAGCCCGTTCACGTGCGTGGCCGCACCGACGGCCGCCAGGACGATCCCCAGGACGAACCCCAGGAACCCGCCCAGCGCCACCAGGGCCATGCCGAGGCCGCGCTTCCGCGAGACGCGCTGCACCTTGGGCGGCCACCCCGGCAGGTACCGTTGGAGATCGGCCGGCAGCGGCGGCGGGGATGCTGGCGTCGGTTCCTGGGGCGTGCTCACTCCGCAAGTATGGCGCGTACGTGGTGGGTTCCTACGGGAAGACGTCCGGCGCCACCCGCCCGCTCCAGCAGGCCTGTCTCTCGCTCTTCCCGGGGTGTAGAACACGCACCGAGATGAACGGGGACACGCGGATCGGCTCAGAGATCGCCGGCTACCGCATCGAGCGGTTGATCGGGAAGGGCGGGATGAGCGCGGTCTATCTCGCGGAGCACCTGGCCCTCGGAAGGAAGGTCGCCTTCAAGATCCTCGCGCACGAGCTGTCCCAGGAGCAGGCCTTCCGGGACCGCTTCGTCCGCGAGTCGAGGCTGGCCGCTTCGATCGACCACCCGAACATCGTGCCGATCTACGACGCGGGGGAAGCAGAAGGGCTCCTGTTCATCGCCATGCGGTACGTCGACGGGACGGACCTCCGGGCCTATCTCCGCGAATTCGGGCCGCTCTCGGCCGGCAAGACCGCCTCGATCATGGGCCAGGTGGCGAGCGCCCTTGACGCCGCGCACGCCCGGGGGCTGGTGCACCGGGACGTGAAGCCCGGCAACGTGCTGATGGTCTCGAACGTGGGCGTCGAAGCCTCCGATCACGTCTACCTGGCCGACTTCGGCCTGACCAAGCACGCCCTGTCGGTCAGCGGCATGACGGCGACCGGACAGTTCGTCGGCACGATCGACTACGTCGCTCCCGAGCAGATACGGGGCGAGTCGGTGGACGGCCGGACCGACGTCTACTCACTCGGCTGCATGCTGTACGAGTGCCTCACCGGGAACCCCCCGTTCGCCAGGGACATGGAAGTGAGCGTCCTGTACGCCCAACTCGAGGAGGTGCCGCCCCGGGCGACCGATCGCCGTCCCGAGCTGGAGCCGGGCATCGACGACGTCATCGGGCGGGCCATGGCCAAGCGGCCGGAGGACCGGTACGCGAGGGCTGGGGAGCTCGCGGCGGCGGCGAGGGCTGAGCTGGGAGGCGGGATCGGCGAGCAGGCCGTGCTTCCGTCCGCGGCCAGCGTCCGCCTCTTGCCTCGCCGCAGGCGGGCGGCCTGGATGGCCGCAGGTGCCACCATGCTCCTGGCGGTGGCGGCCGTGGCGGTGGTCCTGCTCACTCGAGGCGGCAGCAAGGCCGTGTTCCCCACGGGTCCGAACACCGTTGCCGTGATCGACCCCGCCCGGAACGCGGTCACGAACGGGGTCGCGGTCGGGCAGCGGCCCTCCGGCATCGCGTTCGGCGAGGGGGCCGTATGGGCGGTGAACTTCGACGACCAGACCGTGTCGCGGATCGATCCGCGATCGGGGACGGAGGTGGCCAGGCCGGGAGGCGTTGGAGCGGCGACCGGGATCGCCACCGGCGAGGGTGCGGTGTGGGTGGCCGAGACGTTCTCCGACACGGTGTCGGTCATCGACCCGGGGCTGAACAAGGTCAGCGGAACGGTTCCTGTCCCCGGTGCCTATGCGGTCGCGGTCGGGGGCGGCTCGGTGTGGGTGACCAGCGACACGGAGGACGAGGTGTTCCGGATCGACCCGCAGACGGAGCAGCAGAACGGCCCGCCGATCGGCGTGGGGAAGCGGCCCAATGGCATCGCGGCCGACGACTCGGCGGTGTGGGTGGCGAACTCGCTGTCGGGCACCGTGGCCCGCATCGACCCCACGACCGCGAACATCGTGGCCGGCAAGATCGCCATCCCGTGCCAGCCCGACCAGGTGGCCATCGGCGCGGGTGCCGCCTGGGTCACCTGCGGTCAGGCCAACGAGGTCGCCAAGATCGATCCGAGCAAGAACGCGGTGGTCCTCACCCAGAAGGTCGGGGGGTCACCGACGGGCATCGCCGTGACGAGCGATGGCGTGTGGGTGGCGTGCAGCGATGCCGGCCAGGTGTGGCGCCTGAACCCGAGCGACGGACGCGTGGTGGCGAGAATCCCGGTCCACGGGAGCCCGGCCGGCATTGCGGTCGTGAACGGCCAGATCTGGGTGACGGTCCAGGCGCCCTGAGGCCCGTCAGGCCGGCTTCAGGGCAATCTGGTCGAGTGCGGGCATGGCGACGCTCTGGTCGAAGGAATAGCCGGCCACCCGGGTCGAGACCAGCTCCGGGTCGGCCTCGTAGATGTACGGGACCCACGGGACCACGTCCTCCATGAGGTACTTGTCCAGCGCCGCCCAGCACGCCGGCTGGGCATCGCCCCGGATGGCCAGGCACTGATCGATCCGGTCGTCCACGGTGGGGATCTTCGTCACCTTGTAGCCCCATGCGCGCAGCTTGCGCGGCGTCGCACCCAGCAGCGGATACAGGCCACCTGAGAAGAAGAACGGGAAGAACTGTGCCCCGTTCGGATAGAGCCCCGAGAAGAAGCCGTCGAACAGCCCGATCGGGACGTGCAGCGCCGGCTTCTCCAGCCGCGTGAAGAAGGTGGCTCCGTCCAGCGCCACCACGTGCAGATGGATGCCGATCTCCTGGAAGGCTTGCCGAACGGGGGGCACGAGGGCACTCTGGACGTCGAGAGCCAGGGCCAACACGCTCCGGCACGCGGCCGCGTCGCACCGGCCGTCACCGTTCGCGTCGTACTTCGATCGGGCCATCTCCGCCCGGGCCAGCTGCACGCTCCCGGCATCTCCGGGCGTTCGGTACGGGTCGTAGTCCAGCAGCAGGTCGTTCTCCAGGCTGTCCATCCCGATGTGCCCCGCCGGCCGGCCAGCGGTCAGCCCCCCTGCAAGCTCGACCATCCGTTTCTTGTCCACGGCCAGGTTGACGGCCTTGCGGACGTGGATGTCGTCGAAGGGGGGCTCCGCCACGTTCATGACCAGTGCGCGCACGAAATCGCGGGGGTTCACCATGATCCGCCCCAGATTCGGGTCGTCCTGGAAACGCCTCAGGACCTCCGCCGAGAAGGAGAGCGCCGGCGGCCCGAAATAGAAGACGAGATCGTCCTTCCCCCGCTCGATCTTCGAGGCGGCCTGGTCGGGCGTGCCTCCAATGGTGATCTGGATGCGGTCGGCGTAGGCCCCGCGCAGATCGTCGGTCGACCGACTCCACGACGGGTTCCGAACCAGGGTGAGCGACTGGGCTGGGACGAATCCGGAGACCGGCTCCTGTTCCGCGGGCGGCGCCGAGGGGTCGAGGTGCTCGGCGCCTTCGATCATGTAGGGGCCGGAGGCCACCAGGAACCGCCCGTAGTCCGTGTCGTGGCCTTCGGCGGCGCCGAACTCGGCGCCGGGGTCCGCGGGGTCGGGCGGGATGGGTGCGGCCGCCGGCATCGCCAACCGGAAGCCGAGGTCGCTGGCCGGCTGCGCCAGCTGGACGCGTAGGGTGTGGTCGTCGGGGGTCTGCAGCCCCGAGATCGAGCCGGCCTCCTCCTGCGCGTACGCGTCGAAGCCCTCGATGACCGAGTACAGGTCCGAGTACCCTGGCCCCGCGGCGGGCGTCCCCAGCCTGGCCTCGCGCTGGAGGGCCCGGACGAAGTCGCCGGCGGTGATCTCGACGGACTGGAGCGGCGGGGCGTAGTGGATCCCCCGCCGGAGGTGAAAGGTCCAGGTGAGTCCGTCCGTGGATACCTCCGGCATGCCGTCCGCGAGGTCCGGACGGGGCTGTGTCCCCCCCTGGTCCGTGGGATGGCCGTTGTAGGAGAGCAGCGTCCGGAGCAGGCAGCACCGGAACAGCTCCGAGGCGTCGGGCACGCCGTCGAGCTGGGGATCGAGCGCCCCGGGCGAGTCGGGCGTAGTGATGAGGGAGAGCGGGACGGACAACACCGGCATCGCCACTCTCAGCGTGCCGCCCCGAGGCAGCTGTACCACTGGAGACTTCCGGCGGTGCTCGGTCGTGCCACCCCCCGTGCAGGCCGCTGCGATGAGGGGGAGGAGCGCGAGGATGGCGGCGGCGCGCTTCACGGCGACTCTTTGACCGCCGACCGCGTCAGGGCCACATCGACCAACCTACGCCGGCAGCGTGATCTGGCTGCCGACCGTCGAGGCGCCTGAGGCCCTCACGTTCCCCGCTTCAGGGCAATCTGGTCGAGCGCGGGGAGGGCGACGCTCTGTCGAACGAGAAGCTGGCCAGCCGGCTCGAGACCAGGTCCACGTGAGCCTCGCCGATGTAGGGGACCCACGGGACCACGTCCTCCATGAGGTACTTGTCGAGTGCCGCCCAGCACGATGTCTGGGCATCACCCCGAATGGGCAGGCACTGATCGATCCGGTCGTCGACGGTCGGGACCTGCGTCGCCGTGTAGCCCCATGTGCTCAGGTCATCCGGCGACGCGCCCACCAGCGAGAAGTTGTTGGCGCCGATCCCTTCACTGGAGAAGAGGCCCGGGAAGAACTGTGCCCCGTTCGGATAGTCCTTGAAAACGCCGATGAACAGCCCCATCCCGACGTGCAGCGCCGGGTTCGCCAGCCGGGCAAAAAGGGTCGGTGGGTCGAGGACCACGACATGCAGACGGATGCCGATCTCCTCGAAGGCCTGCCGAACGGGAGGCAGGAGGGCAGGGAACAACGGGCCGGCCAACGCCAACACACTCCGGCATGCCGGGGCGTCGCACCGGCCGTCACCGTTCGCGTCGTACTTCGACTGCGCCATCTCCGCCCGGGCCAGCCGCACGCTTCCGGCATCCCCGGGCGTTCGGTACGGGTCGTAGTTCAGGAGCAGGTCGTTCTCCAGGCTGTCCAATCCGAGGTGCCCGGCCGGCCGGCCGGCTGCCGCTCCCCCGGCCAGCTCGATCATTCGCTTCTTGTCCACGACCAGGTTGGCGGCCTTGCGGACGTGGATGTCGTCGAAGGGTGGCTCTGCCACGTTCATGATCAGGGCCCGCACGAAGTCACGGGGGCTCACGATGACCCGCCCCAGGTCCGGGTTGTCCCGGAGGCGCCGCACGACCCCGGCGGAGTACTGCGGTGGCGGGCCCACGTAGAACACGAGATCGGTCTTCCCCTGCTCGAGCTTCGAGGCGGCCTGGTCTGGCGTACCTCCGATGGTGACCTCGATGCGGTCGGCATAGGCGGCGCGGAGGTCGTCGGTCGACCGGTTCCAGGAAGGGTTCCGAACCAGGGTGAGGAACTTCCCGGGAACGAACCCGGAAACCGGGGCCTGCTCCCCGGGCGGGGCCGAAGGATCGAGGTGCTCGCTGCCCTCGATCGTGTAGGGGCCGGAGGCCACCAGGAACCGCCCGTACCCGGCGTCGTGCCCCTCGGCCGCGCCGAACTCGGCGCCCGGATCGGCCGGGTCGGGGGGGATGGGCGCGGCCGCCGGCAGCGCCAGGCGGAAGCCGAGGTCGCCCGCCGGCTGCGCCAGCTGGACGCGCAGGGTGTGGTCGTCGGGAGCCTGGAGCCCCGAGATCGAGCCGGCCTCCTTCTGGGCGTACGCGTCGAAGCCCTGGATGACCGAGAAATAGCTCGGGGGGCCGCCGGTGGCGGGCGACACCAGCCTGGCATCACGATCGAGTGCCCGGACGAAGTCCTGAGCCGTGATCTCGACCGACTGGAGCGGCGGGGCGTAGCGGATCCCCCGCTGGAGGTGAAAGGTCCAGGTCAGTCCGTCCGGGGACACGTCCGGCATGCCGTCCGCGAGGTCCGGGCGGAGCTGTGTCCCCCCCTGGTCCGTGGGATGGCCGTTGTAGGAAAGCAGCGTCCGGAGCAGGCAACACCGGAACAGCTCGCTTGCGTCGAACGAGGCCTCGAGGTGTGGATCGAGCGCTGTGGGCGAATTGGGGATGGTGATGTCGGAGCCGAGCCACGCCGGCATCGCCACCCTGAGCGTGCCGCCCCGAGCCAGTTGCACCACCGGAGACTTCCGCCGGTGCTCCGTGGTCCCGCCACCCGTGCAGGCCGCGGCCACCAAGGCGAGGAGGGCGAGGATGGCCGCCAGACGCCTCACGGCGACACCTCGACCGCCGATCGGGTCATGGCCAGGCAGCCTACTCCGGCAGGGTGATCTGGCGGGCGTGCTCGGCGCCGATGGCTTCGCCGATCCGGGCCAGCACGTCGGCGGGGATGGGGCTGTCGAGCGTGAGGCCCATGAGCGCGAGACCCCCAGCGCCCTTGCGGCCCACCTCCATGCTGGCGATGTTGATACCGGCGTCGCCCAGGATCGAGCCCACCTTCCCGATGACGCCGGGGCGGTCCTCGTACAGGAAGAAGGCCATGTGCCGGGCCGGCGCCATGTCCATGTCGAAGTCGAACACCTGGACCAGGCGGTCGCCGTCGCGCCTGCCCACCAGCGTCCCCGCCACCGCCACCTCGCCGGCCTCGGTCTCCGCCCGCAGCGAGATCAGGTTCACGTAGTCCCGCGACACCGTCGACTTCGTCTCGGAGAGGGCAATCCCCCGCTCCGCCGCGATGACGGGAGCGTTGACGAACGACACCGGCTCGTGGACCACGCCGGTGAGGCAGCCCTTCAGCGCCGCCAGGGTCAGCACCCGGGTGTCGGCTTCGGCGATGCGCCCAAGGTACTCGCACTCCACGGAGCGCAGGGCCCCCTCGGCCAGCCCGACCAGCACGGCTCCCAGGCGCTCGGCCAGCGGCATGAACGGCCGGACCACCTCGGGCACCTCGGCCCCGGCGGACACGTTCACCGCGTAGGGGACGAACTCGCCGCCGAGCGCCAGGCGCACCATCTCGGCGATGGCGGTCCCGGCCTTGTCCTGCGCCTCCACGGTGGACGCGCCCAGGTGCGGCGTCACCACCACCTGGTCGAACTCGAACAGCGGGCTCGCCGTGGTGGGCTCCCGCGCGAACACGTCGAGAGCCACGCCGGCCAGGTGGCCGTCCTTCAGGGCCTTGACCAGGGCGTCCTCGTCCACGATGCCGCCCCGGGCCGTGTTCACCAGGCGGGCTCCCTGCTTCATCAGCCCGATCTCGCGCTCCCCGATCAGGCCCTCGGTCTCCGGCGTTCGCGGGAGGTGGATGGAGACGAAGTCGGCCTGCACCAGCACGGCCTCGAGGGTCGGCATCAGCTCGACGCCCATCTCCCGCGCGCGGTCCTTGGAGACGTACGGGTCGAACGCGATGACGCGCATGCCGAACGCGGCGGCCCGGTGCGCCACCATCGCGCCCACCCGGCCCAGCCCGATCACGCCGATCGTCTTCCCTGCCAGCTCGACGCCACGGAACCGTTCCCGGGCCCATTCGCCCCGCCGGAGCGCGGCGTCGGCCTGCGGGATGCCCCGGGCCTGCGACAGCAGCAGCGCGATGGTGTGCTCGGCGGCCGAGACGATGTTCGATTGGGGCGCGTTCACCACCATGACGCCGCGACGGGTGGCCGCGTCGAGGTCAACATTGTCCAGGCCGATCCCGGCCCGGGCGATGACCTTGAGGTTCTCCCCCGCCTCGACGACCTCGGCGGTCACCCGGGTCTGAGACCGCACGATCAGCGCGTCATACGGGCTGATGGCCTCGGCCAGCCCGTCCGACGCCAGCTCGGGGCGGACATCGACCTGGAAGTCCTTGCGCAGGAGGTCGAGCCCGCGGTCGGACAGCGGCTCGGTCACCAGGATTCGCATGGCGCCCATTGTCCCGTCCCATAGAGCCGGTGACACGCCGGGCGGCTATCCTCCGCCTCGTGGGCGCCGGTCCGTCGCGCTTCCGGTTCCACCTGCTGGGTCCGCTGGCCGTGGCTCGCGACCACGCGCCGCTGTCGGCGCGAGACATCGGGAGCCGCAAGGAGCGCACCCTGCTGAAGCTGCTCCTGGTGGAGCGCGGCCACGTGGTCCCGTCCGACCGCATCGCGGAGGCCCTGTGGGGCGACGAACCGCCCGACCGGTGGGACCGGGACCTGGCCACGCTGGTGAGCCGCCTTCGAGCGGTGTTCGGAGCCGACGCGATCGTCGGGGGGCGCGCAGGGTAGCGGGCCTAGGCGTTCTCGGCGAAGACCTCCTCGGCGGCAGCCACCGCGGCCCCCCGCTTCACCGGGTACCCCATGGCGGCTAGCGTCATCTCCAGCGCCGCCAGGCACCGGATGATGTCGAGGGGGTCGTAGTACCCGAGGTGCCCGATCCGGAACACCTTCCCCTTCAGGGGGCCCTGCCCCGGCGCCAGGATCACGCCGTGGTCGGCCCGGACCCGCGCCACCAGATCGTTCCCGTCGATCCCCTCCGGAGCACGAATCGCCGTCACGGCCCAGGCCTTCTCGGGGTTCGCGCCGAACAGGTCCAGCCCCAGCGCCCGAACGCCCTCCTTGACTGCGGCGGCCAGCGTCCGGTGGCGACGAAGCGCCTCGTCGGGTCCTTCGGCGAAGTACATCCGGAGCGCCTCGCGGAGCCCCTGCATCAGCGAGATCGCGGGCGTCCAGGGGTTCTCGGGGTCGGACAGGTCGTAGGACGCCTTGTACGCGGCCCAGTCGAAGTAGAACCGCGGGTTGGTGGCGGTCTTCGAGGCCTCCCACGCCGCCGGCGATACGGCCACGAAGGCCAGGCCGGGAGTGGCGGACAGGGCCTTCTGGGAGCCACCGACCGCCACGTCGACGCCCCAAGCGTCGCACTCGAACGGCACCGCGCCGACGCTCGAGACGCAGTCCACCACCAGCAGGACGCCGGCGGCGCTGGTGATGCGGCCGATGGCCTCGATGTCGTGGATCACGGCCGTGGACGTCTCGCTCTGCTGGACCAGCACGGCTTTCGTGGGGGCCTCCGCCAGGGCGGCCTCCACGTCGGCCGGACGGACCGCCTGGCCCCACTCGTAGTCGATGGTGCGCACGTCGAGGCGATAGGCCCTGGCGATCTTCGCGAAGCGCTCGCCGAAAAAGCCCGCCACCGGGACCACCACTCGGTCGCCGGGAGAGAACAGGTTCGCCACGGCGGACTCCAGCCCGCCGGTGCCCGAGGACGTGAAGATGAGCACGTCGTTGCCGGTGCGGAACAGCCGCTGGAGGTCCTCGGTGACCTCGCGGAGCAGCTTCCCGTAGCCGGGCCCACGGTGGTACACGAGCGGCGCGGCCTGGGCCAGCAGCACCTCCGGGGCAACCGGCGTGGGTCCCGGCGCCATGAAGATCTCGGGCTTTTGCATGGTTGAGCTCCCCTCGGACGATCCGCGGCCGAGCCTACCACGGGCCCCCGGGCCCTCCGCCGGAACAGCCCGCTGCGACGGTGCGCGGCTCCAACTCCGCCGATCCGCGTGGCCTTTGGGGGTTAACCTTTCGTGCCCCCCGGTGCTCGTTCATCGTGTGGGTGTGCGGACCACGGAGGGGAAGCAGGACTACGCCGCCCTCTTTCGCGAGGTCGGTCCCCAGCTGTGGAGGGCCATCTTCGTGTATGCGGGCGGTCGCCGCGAGGTGGCCGACGATGCGGTGGGAGAGGCGTTCGCTCGCGCGATCGAGAGCCAGGGCGACATCCGCAATCCGTTTCCCTGGTTGTACCGGACCGCATTCCGCATCGCCGCGGGGGAGCTCCGGCGTGAGACGGCGACCTTCCCGTCGGCCGAGACATACCTGGACGATCCGGCCACGGGCGACCTGCTGCGTGCCATGCGGCGGCTCTCGCCGTCGCAACGGGCGGCCGTGTTCCTGTACTACGAGGCGGACCTGCCGGTCCGCGAGGTGGCCAGCCTGATGGGCACCTCGTCGGCCGCCGTCAAGGTGCATCTCCACCGGGGGCGGAACCGCCTCCGCCAGATTCTCGGAACCGAGGAGGTCGACGATGCCTGAGCGCTGGCGCACCGAGCTGCGCAAGATCAACCATCTGCATCCCGACGAGGACCTGGTCGACCGGGCGCTCGCCCGGCCCCGCCGGAAGGCGCGCGCGCGGCGGCTCACCACGAGGATCGCCACCGTGGCGTTCGCCCTGATCCTCCCGGCCGCCCTGATCGTTGGAGCCATCCGCATCGCAGGTGGGCGAAGCACGCAGACGCCGGCGGAGCGCTCCAGTGTGACCGTACCGCCGACCAACGGCGAGCTGCTGTACACCAAGCGCCTGAGCGACGGCTGGAGCCTGTTCGCCATCGACCCCTCCACCGGGGTCGAGCGCCAGGTCACGCACGGGTACCGGGATTACGGATCGGACTGGTCGCCGGACGGCACGAAGATCGTCTATGACAGCGAGTCCTCGGGCGGTGGCCAGGGCATCTGGGTGGTGGACGCGGACGGCTCCAACGCGACGAAGCTGATCGACGACGGCAGCGTTCCCGCCTGGTCGCCCGACGGCACCGAGATCGCCTTCGCCCGTCCCGACATCGGCAAGTACGTGTCGTTCGGCGCGGAGTCGTCGGGCACGCCGTTCTACGTCTACGTCATGGACGCGGACGGAACGAACGTGCAAAGGCTGACCTACGGGGAGCACTCGGACTACTCGCCCGCCTGGTCACCCGACGGCACGCACATCGCGTTCCTCCGTGAGGGCAGCGGGAGCGGGCTGTTCGTCATGAACTCCGACGGCTCCGATCAACGGCAGATCACGGGCTCGGAGCTCGAGATCTTCGGCGCCCCCGACTGGTCACCCGACGGCGCGACTATCGTCATCGCGGTGAACGGGACGAAGGACGGGGCACCCGGCGGCATCATGCTGGTGCCCGCGGACGGAAGCGGCGGACCGACGATGGTCCCCGGCACGGAGGCCACCTACCCCGACTACGTGAGCAACCCTGCCTGGTCGCCGGATGGTGAGTGGATCGCGTACACGCCCGGCGGCCGCGCGGGGGGGATCGTGATCGTGCATCCGGACGGCTCGGACCCGCGGACCGTCGCCGTAGATCCCGCAACCGACACCATCGAGGAGCTGGCCTGGGGAACGGCTGCCCTCGCCGGATCACCCGCCCCATAGGCACGAGCGCTTCCCCTCAGACCACGGTCGTAGGGCGAACTCACCACTCCGGGCCGACGACGATCCGGGGCCGCCAACGGTACGGTTCGCCCGTGCGACGCAGATGGACGCTCCCGGTCCTGGCGGCAGCGATGTCGGTGCTGGCGGCGGGATGCAGCTCGCCGGGCCCTTCCGGACCCGGCCCCGCCGCGATCACCTCTTCGGGGTCGACGCAGGCCACACCGGCCCTTCCCCTTCGTCGCGGCTACCTGGAGATCGGCACGTACCAGACGGAGATCTTCCGTCCTGCTTTCACCATCGACATCCCGGTGTCTTCGGAGTGGGGGACCTACGGCGAGACCGGACGGCGCGTGCAGATCGGAGGCCAGGATGGCTTCTTCAGCTTCCTGGCCCTCTCCGCTCAGGGATCCAGCCCGAACAAGCCGGCCCTGATCCAGGCGCTGCGGGCGGGGTCGGGGGTGCATGTCGAATCCGCCGGGGAAGGGAGCTTCGCGGGGTTGCCCGCGGCTCGCGTGGCCGTCGTCGCGGGTGGGGGCCACACGCGGATCACGTTCGGCGGCCAACGCCTGTCGTTCTTTCCAGCGGAGCACGCCACCCTGTGGCTGCTCGCCGTAGGGTCCGCGCCGGTCCTGGTGGTCCTGGGAACCGGTGCGTCGGGCTCCGGTTCGTTCCGGCGGGAGGCGATGCGAGCGCTGCGGAGCGTCCGGTTCCAGGCCGCCCAATGAGGCGCTGAACCCGGGCGACGTCCGCCCGCGTCGAGGGAACCAGCAGGGCGGTAATGTGATCGAGGACGCGCGGGCCGACCGACCGGGCCGCCGGTTCCGTACACACTCCTGATGGCGACGCTCCGGTTCGTGCTCAAGCGCCTGGTCGCCCAGCGCCTGCTGGGACTGGCCATGGTCGTCACGCTTGCGTTCAGCATCGGCGTGCTTGTCGCCGGCCCCATCTACGCCGACTCCTCCCGCGAAGCCATCCTGTCGTCCCAGATCCACACGTCCGACGTGACGGTGAAGAACATGCGGGTCACCAAATTCGGCAGCGGGTCGTTCCCCTACGCGGACGCCGACAAGGACCTTCGACAGTCGCTGCGAGGCATCCCGGTCGCTCAACTGGTCCGCCAGGGCCTGTCGAACATGCGGCTCAGCGCGCGAGGCCGGTCCGGCTCGTTCCAGCTGCTGTTCCGCGACGGCGCCGCGAGACATCTGCCGCTGAAGGGGGCCGCGCCCGTCGGGCCCAACCAGATCGCTCTGCCGAACGGGATCGCCCGCCAGCTCGGGCTGAAGGTCGGGGACACCCTGATCGCATCGGGCGCGTCGGGAGCGAAAGTCGCCATGCAGGTCACCGGCATCTACACCCCGCCCACACCGAGCGACTTCTGGTTCGGCTCCCTGAACCCCTTCCCCGCGCCGGACTCCACCCAGCTCCCCCCGTCGATCGTGGATCGGACCGGGTTCCTGGCCCTCTCACAGCGCCTCGACCTCACGTCGAAGTTGGTGTGGGACGTGTACCTCGACTTCAGCGGGATGTCGTTCGCGCAGGCCGTTCCCGTGGCGAACCGGATCCAGCGGCTCGCGTTCCCCGACGAGTCACCCCTGGCGGGGGTCGGGAAGACGACGGAGTTCCCCACCCTGCTGACCATCGTGGAGCAGCGGACGGCGAACCTGCGGATCCCGGTGTACCTGGTGGTGTTCCAGATCGGCGCGGTGGCGCTGGCCGTCCTGGCCGGCGTGGCGTCGCTGGCGCTGACCCGGCAGTCCTTCGAGCTGGCCGTGCTGCGAAGCCGGGGGTTCACCCGGGGGAAGCTGCTGTTCGCGCAGGCCGGGCAGACGGTGGTGACGGCGATCCTCGGATACCCTCTGGGCCTGCTGATCGGGATGTTCCTGGCGAGGCTGGCCACGCACGCGAACGGCCCCGCGCCTCCCGGCACCATCTATCCGATCCGGCTCTCGCTGCCGTCGTTCCTGGCCGGCGCCATCGGCGCCCTCGCCGGGATCGCGATCCTGCTGGTGCTGTCACTACCAGTGATCTCGCGGACGATCATCGAGGAGCGCCGCCTGCTGTCCCGAGAGGCCCGCCCGCTGCTGGCCCGCTACCCCATCGAGCTGTTCATCCTCCCGCTCGGCATCGCCGCGTTCTACGAGGTCAAGACGCGAGGGTTCCTGCCCATCTCGCAATCGGGGTCGCTCGACCCCCTGGTGGTGCTGGCGCCGACGCTGCTGCTGTTCGCGGCGTCGTTCATCGCCCTCCGGCTGCTGCTGTTCGTCCTGCGCCGCATGGAGGGGCTGATCGGTCGGACCCGGGCCCTGCCGGCGTACCTGGCGGGCCGCCGCCTGGCGCGGTCCCCGGGAACCAGCTTCGCCATCTCGCTGCTGCTGGTGCTGGCCATCGGGTTGCTGGTGGTGTCCACCTCGTACCGGGCCACCATCATCCGCAACCACCAGGACTCGGCGCACCAGGACCTGGGGGCGGACTGGCAGGTGGCGGTGGCCGCGCCGCAGCAGCAGCTCTCGGCCATCGACAGCATGCCTCCCGGGACCACCCCGGTGATCCGCACCGACCCGGACTTCGAGCAGGGCTCGTTCACCCCGCCTCCCGTGGCCCTGGCCATCGATCCCGCGACCTATGCGGACGGCGGCTGGTGGCGAAGCGACTACGCACGGATCTCGGAGTCCGACATCCTGTCCCGGCTGTCGGCGCCGATCCCCGGGCTCCGGCTCCCCCGGGGCGCACAGGACCTCCAGCTCACCGTGGGGGCGACGAAGGTCGTGAACGGCCTGGCCCTGGAAGCGACGTTGCTCCAGCCGGATGGAACCGTCCGGACGGTGACGTTCGAAGCGGAGGGCGGCCCAGGGCTCCGGCCCGGGACCGCCACCTACTCGGCCGGCGTCGCCGGATCGAGCAGGCTGCTCGCGATCGTGGTGCTGGAGGCCGGGGTCTCCCAGAACGAACAGCCGGTGCGGCTGACCGTGACCGACGCGCACCTGGTGGGCGGCGGGGGCCAGCCCGCCCTCGACCTGGCGCAATGGAACACGTTGGAGTGGCGGGGAAGCTCCGGCCACGTGTCGACCTCCGGCGACGCGGTGACCGTCTCGATCGGGCGGGGGGTCGGGCACGTCCTCGGGGGCATCATCCCGCCGGAGCCGCCGCTGCCCGCGATGGTGTCGCCCGCCGTGGCCGCGCAGGAAGGCGGGCAGTTCGACGTGACCCTCGGCGGAGCCACGGTGCACCTGCGCGTCGTGGCGCAGGCCAGGGGCTTCCCGTCGGCCCTGGGCGACTTCCTGATCGTGCCCATCCGCCCGCTCGTCGTGGACATGGAGCGGGTCGGTGAACCCGCGCTCGCCGTGAACGAGGTGTGGGGCATGGGCGACGACCCCCGCCCGGCGCTCCGGGCGGCCGGGTTCTCGCCCGGACAGGCGAGCAATGCGGCTTCCGAGGTGGCCCTGCTCTCTCAGCTTCCCCAGAGCCTGGCCGTCGGCATGCACTTCACCGCCGCGGCGGGGGGGATGGCGCTGGTCGTGATCGGGGTCTCCGTGGGGCTGTACTTCACCCAGCGCCGAAGGGAGTTCGAGTTCGCGTCGCTCCGGGCCATGGGGTCGAAGTCGCGGCAGGTCGCCGGCACGCTGATCACCGAGCAGGGCGCCATGATCGCGTTCGCGGTGGTGGCGGGGGCGGGGCTCGGGTTCGCGGTGGTGCGCCTGATGATGCCGTACTTCGGAAAGGCGGTGGGTGCGGCCTTCCCGGCGCCGGTCCTGGTCGTCGACTGGCGCTGGCTGGCCATCTACGGCGCGGCCATCGCCGCGGCCACCGTGCTCGGGCTGACGCTGGCGCTGCGAACCCTGCTCCGGTCCTCCGTCACCGGAGTGCTGCGAGGTGAGGCCGAGTGAGCCAGTGGGGCTTCGGGACGCGGGGCCGGCCGCTCCGGCGCACGCCCGAGCGGCCCGTGGCGAGGGCCAGGCCCGGCGACGTCCAGCCGGCGACGCCGGGCGAGCGCCTGACGTGGGGCGAGGCGCCCGGCCCGGTCAACCTGGCGGCCGAGGAGGTCCTGGTTCAGTTCCGCCGCGTCTACAAGATCTACCGGATCGCGGATACGGGAGTGGTCGCCCTGGGCGGCGTCGACCTCCGGATCCCCCGCGGGGAGTTCCTGGCCGTGGTGGGCCCGAGCGGCTCCGGCAAGTCCACCATCCTGAACCTGGCCGGCGGCCTGGACAACGCGTCCGCGGGGGCCGTCGAGGTCGAGGGCCGGGACCTGGGGCGGCTCGGCGACGAGGAGCTCACCCATTACCGGCGCGACCAGGTCGGCTTCGTGTGGCAGGGCACCGCCCGCAACCTCGTCCCGTACCTGTCCATCCGGGACAACGTGGGCCTGCCGCTCATCGCCAAGGGACAGGCCCGGTGGACGTCCAAGCGGGCGGAAGAGCTGCTCGATGCGGTGGGGCTGGGCGACCGGACCCGGCACCGCCCCGGCGAGCTGTCCGGCGGCGAGCAGCAGCGAGCCGCCATCGCGGTGGCGCTGGCCAACCTGCCCTCGCTGCTGCTGACCGACGAGCCCACGGCGGAGCTTGACTCGGAATCGGCGGAGCTCGTGCTCTCGACGTTCCGGACGGTGAACCGGGAGTTCCGGGTCACCATCGTCATGGCCACCCACGACCTGGTGGCGGCGAAGAAGGCCGACCGGAGCGTGCGGATCCGCGACGGCAAGCTGGTCCACGAGGGACATCCGGTGGGGCGGCTCGGCGAGCAGGGCCAGGTCACGCTGCCGGCCGAGGCCATCCAGGCCCTGTGGGGGGCCGACGTCGAGGCCGAGATCCACGACGGCGAGATCCGCCTGCGGCGCAAGTCCGATCGAGGGCTGGTGGGCGGCCCCAGGCCGGCGGGCGACGACACGTGGCGGCGGCCCCCGGCACCGGCTGCGGCGGAAGCCGAAGCTGCGGCGAAACCGGTGCCGGCGGGCGACGGGGCCGAGGAGGAGGGCGCCGGTGCCTGAGCCGGCGCTGCTCTCGGCGCACGACGTCGTCCGGAGCTACCCGGGCCGGCTGGGGGTGACCGCGGTCCGGGGAGCCTCGATCGAGCTCCGCCGGCGTGACTTCGTCGCGTTCATGGGGCCCTCCGGCTCCGGCAAGACCACGTTCCTGGGGGTGCTGTCGGGGCTGGACCGGCCCGACCAGGGGGAGGTTCGCTGGCACGGCGAACCCATCGAGCGGCTCCGCCCCGCCGAGTACACCGAGCTCCGTCGCCGGCTGATGGGGATCGTGTTCCAGAGCTTCGGGCTGCTGCCCGCCCTGTCGGCGGTGGAGAACGCCGAGCTTCCACTGCGCGTGTCGGGCGCCTCGCCGAAGGTGGCCCGGGCCAAGGCGGTCGAGTGGCTGTCGCGCCTGGGCCTGGCCAACCGGCTGGAGAACCGGATCTTCGAGCTCTCGGCAGGGCAGCAGCAGCGGGTGGCGGTGGCCCGCGCCCTCATCGTGGAGCCGGAGGTGGTCCTGGCCGACGAACCCATCGCGGAGGTGGACACCGAGAACGCCGACCTCATCCTGGAGGCGCTGTGGGACGTGGTCCGCCGCGGGGGCGCGGTGATCGCGGCCACCCACAACCCCGAGGCCCTCCGCTTCGCGAACCGGGTCGTGCTGTTCCGGGACGGGAAGGTCCAGGCCGACGGCACGCCGGCCGAGCTGGCCGACCGCCTCACCGTCGACTGAAGCGAGCTCAGGCGTCGTCGAGAGGATGGATCGCCAGATCCGTGTGCCGTGCGATCACGTCGAAGTCGCGGTCGGCGTGAAGGACGGCCGCTCCGGCGCGTATCGCGGGGACGGCAATCATGCAGTCCGTTATGTCCCGCACCACCTCCCCCGCGGCACGGCACGTCCGGTAGATGGCAGCAGCCTCTTCGTAGTCACTGAGCCCTGCCAGAGGAAGGATCGGAAGGCTCAGAAGCTGTGATCGGAGTTCCTGGAAGGAGGGGCCCGGCGTCGCTCCTGCCAGGAGTTCCATGACGACCACCTCGCTCACCACGACCTCGGCGTCTTCCTCGAGCAGCCTATCGAGGGTCGTGTCTGCGGGGTGCCCGGATCGTCGAAGGAACTCGACCCATGCCGATGTGTCGGGGAGGATCAAATCTCCGGTGGCTCCCAGTGCCGGAGCTCCGCCAGATCACCTTCCCAGCCAATCCCTCGCAGCTTCCGCATGTCTTCCGGGCGCCTGTCGCCCACCAGCCGGCGGAGGGCGAAGTCGATGGCCGCACGCTTGGTGGGCAGCCGGTAGAGCTTCATGGCTCGCTCCAGGAGCTCGTCGTCCACGACGACGTTCGTCCTTCCCATGGCTCCGAGTCTACACACTGATACACATCGATGTGTATCAGGAGGAAGCTCAGAACCGGAGAGCGCGCCAGACGTCCTCGCCGCGGTCGTGGAAGTCCATCTCGGCGTAGCCCCGCCGCACGCCGTTGCCGTTGCGGCGGAACAGCTTCGTCCAGAACCCTCTCCTTCCGTTCCGGCCGACCGACCGGGCCAGCGACTCGATCCGCGCATCGCGGAGCCGCTGCTGGAGGTTGAGGTCTCAGGCGGGGTGACCGATGACCGGGCTGAACGACAATGTGCCTCCTCCTTCCTATGGTCCCACACCGGGTGCGCACGGGGGGGCCTCCGCCGAACAGACCTCCGGAACCCGCAAACGTTACGTGGCTGCGGGGGCCAGGGTTCGCAGGTCCACGTCCTCGTCCCGGAGCGCGCCGGGGTCGGGCCGTGCGCCGGCCTTGATGAGGGGCATGGCCCGGCGGACGTCGCGGGGGCGGTTCACGCTGACGGCCGACAGCAACACCCCGTCCGACAGGTAGAACGCCGAGAAGCTGCGCTCCTCGACGCTTCCCCGGAACACCAACCGGTCCCACGACCCCGCCACGCCCGCCATCTGGAGGTTCACGTCGTACTGGTCCGACCAGAACCAGTGGGGATCGTCGAACGCCTCCCCTGCGCCGAGGAGGTTTCGGGCCACCACCGGCCCCATCTTCAGCGCGTTGTCGAAGTGCTCGACGCGGATGCGGCCGAAGCGGGGGTGATCGTGGCGGGCCACGTCGCCGACGGCGTACACGCCCGGGACGGTGGTCTCGAGCGCCGCGTCGACCAGGATGCCGTCGTCCACGGCGACGTCCGTTCCGGCCACCGCCTCGACGTTCGGCTGCACGCCCACCCCGACCACCGCGAAGTCGCACTCGACGCGGCGGCCCGACGTGGTCACCATGGCTCCCACCCGGTCGCCTCCCTCGAACCTCTCAGCCGACTCCTGGAAGTGCATCCGCACGCCGTGGTCCCGGTGGACGGCCTCGAGGACGGCGCCGACCTCGGCCCCCAGCACCCGCTCCAGCGCCGTGGAGAACAGCTCCACCACGGTGACCTCGGCCCCCAGGGACCGGAGCGACGCGGCGACCTCCGCGCCGATGAAGCCCATGCCCACGATCGCGGCGTGGGCTCCACCGGCGGATGCCTCCCGGATCCGGTCGGCGTCGGCCGGCCTCCGCAGGTCGAACACGCCGCCCAGGTCGGCCCCCGGCACGTTCAGCCGGCGGTTGCGGGCCCCGGTGGCGATCACCGCCCGGTCGAAGGGCACTCGAGATCCGTCCGACAGCTCGAACGAACGGCCCGCCGCGTCCAGCCGTTCCAGCCGAACCCCCAGGCGCAGCTCGATGCCCTGCTCGCCGTACCAGGCCTCCGGGCGGACGAGGCACTCCTCAAGGGACTGCTCACCCCGGAGGTACTCCTTCGACAGCGGCGGCCGTTCGTACGGCGGGATGTCCTCCTCCCCCACCAGCACGATGCGGCCGTCGAACCCTTCCTCGCGCAGCGCCGCCGCCGCGGTCCCACCGGCCAGGCCGGCGCCCGCGACGGCGATCGTCTCGGTCACGCCTGGACCTGGATGGCGCCGCCCTCCACCTGCACCGGGTAGCTCGCGACCGGCTCGGCGGCCGGGCCGTTCAGCACCTCGCCCGTGGTGACGTCGAACTCGCTGCCGTGGCAGGCGCACGTGATGGTGGTTCCGTCCAGATCACCCTCGGCCAGCGAGCACTGGCGGTGGGTGCACGTGTCGTCGAAGGCGTAGAACGTGCCGTCGACGTTGGCCACCGCGACCGGAACGCTCCCCACCTGGAAGGCCCTGACCTCCCCCGTTGGAACGTCCTGCGCCGATCCCACCGTCACGAACTCAGCCATGTCGCCTCCTTTTCGAAGTGGCGGCGGCAATACGGCCGACCGCCCGGGAGCGATTGTGACCCAAATTGCCGGGGTCAGGTCGAGCCCGCTTCGGCCCCGGGCCCGGCCGGCCGCCGGGGGCGGTACGGCCACGCCACGATGGACAGCCCGAACACGATGTACAGCATCGCCAGCACCAGGATCCCCACCCGGAACCGCAGGGGCAGGATCGCCGGGATGAACGCGCCGGTCACCCAGGCCAGCTGGAACAGCACCTCGTAGCGCACGAACACCTTCCCCTGCATCCCGCCCGGCGCCGAGCGCTGCATGAGGCTCTGGAAGGCCAGACGGCCGAACTCGGTGCCCGCGCCGGCCAGCGCGGCGAAGATGGCCAGGACCAGCAGGTCGAACGCGCCGAACGCCAGCAGTCCCGCCACACCGGCCGTGAACAGCGCCCCCAGCACCAGGCTGTTGCCGCGGATCCGGCTGGGGATCCGGGGGGCCAGCACGTCTCCCAGGAACGAGCCGGCCGTGGCGGCCGCCGCCAGCACGCCGAACCAGTACGTCGGTTGGTGGCTCCGGCGCAGGGCGAACGCCAGCAGGAACAGCAGGAAGCCGCTGGCCCCGCGCAGCACCGCGGTTCCCGCCGCCGCCGTGGCCAGCCGGGCGATCCGGCCCCGAGGCCCCACCTCGCCCTCCACCCGTTTCACCGGGGGCTGCGGCAACCGGAGGTTCAGCAACGCAGTCCCCGCGTACGCCAGCGCCGCCAGGTACAGCACTCCCGTCGACCCGGCGACCTTCAGCACGATCACGCCCGGACCCGCGGCCACCACCGCGGCCACGGCGGCCAGCCGCCCCATCCGCGCGTTGACGCGGAGCAGGCCCTCCTCGGACGGCGCATACGCCACGGTCAGGCCGTTCTTGGTGATCCCATGGACCTTGGACAGCACCAGCAGCACGAACGCGGCCGGGAACAGCAGCAGCGTGCTCACTCGGGGCGCTGCGTAGACGGCCGCGATGGTCCGCCCCGCGGCCGCCGCGAACGAGATGGCTCGGCGGGAACCTCCCCGGTCCAGGAGCGGGACCAGCAGCGGGCCGGCCACCGCGATGGGCGCCATGGTCAACCCGAGGTACAGCGCCACCTTCAGCCTGGCCTCTCCCACCGGAAGGGAGAAGAACACCGAGTTGGCCAGGGCCACCGCGACGATGGCGTCGCCGGCCACGCTGGACATGTGCACCAGCGAGTACCGGTCCAGGGGGTCCTCGGAGTGGTACATGCGCTGAAGGGGCCTGGTGGCCCGGACGAACAGCCTGGCCAGCCACAGCAGCACGTCGGCCGCCCGGTCCAGGGCGCGATGCCCGGCCGAATGGGCCCCCGTGGCTGTGGGCGGAGGCGTCGTGGCGGGAGCGGTCGGGCGGGGCTCGCGCGGTTCCCGCGGTTCCCGCGGCTCCCGTGGCGGCGGCCTCCTCACGGC
>JALYLZ010000036.1 GCA_030774015.1 Actinomycetota bacterium
GGCTCCACCCGGAGCCTCCCGCCCCCCTTTTCTGGCCCCATCAGCGGGCCGGCGGGCTCTGCTCCCGGAGCTCCACGTCGACCACCAGGGGCAGATGGTCCGAGGCCTCGCGGGTCTCGGGGCCGTCGGGGACGGCGGCCTCCAGGACGTCGAAATGCTCCGACGCGAACAGGTAGTCGATACGTGCGGTGGGGCCCTCGCTCGGGTACGTGGCCCCGTCGGAGCGCCCCGTGGCGGCCCAGGCGTCCCACATCCGCGCCGCGATCCAGGCCGCCGATCTCCCCTCCGGTCCCTCGTTGAGGTCGCCCCCCACCAGGAACGGCGCGGGGAGCGTCAGCGTGAGGTCGGTGAGCTCCTCGGCGTGCCGGCGGCGTTCCTGCGGGGACAGCCCGAGGTGAACCGACAGCGCGGAGACGCGGAAGCCCGCCCGCCCCAGGTGCGCCGCCACCGCCCCCCGGGGGTGGAATCGATTCGATCGCTCGAACCGGTGCAGGTGGAACTCGACCACCCGCCACGGAGGCCGCACCAGCACCGAGTTTCGAACCGTCCGGACCAGTGGCCACAGGCGCGGGGCGGCCGCCTCCATCCCGGTGGCCCCGCCGAACCGGCGGAGCTGCCGCCCGGTCCCGCATTCGTTCAGCAGGGCCACGTCGGGCGCGTGGGCCGCGACCACCGCGGCGACCCGATCGACGCCGCGGCGGAACCCCTTGACGTTGTAGACCAGCACTCGCAGCCGCACGCGGGCGAGCGTAGCCGGGGGCCCTCCCGGCCGCTATCGCGCGATCCAGGAACGGAGATTCAGGACACGGTGGTGCCGGCCTCGCCGGCCAGGGCTCGGCTCGCGTCCTCGAGGGCGGCGATCACGGCGCGCTGGCCGCCGGATTCGACGAAGTCCACGGCCGCCTGCACCTTGGGTCCCATGGAACCCTCGCCGAACTCGCCCGCGCCGATGAGCTCTCGGGCCTGGGCCACCGACAGCCGCGGGAGCAGCGCGGCCTCCTCGGTCCCGTACGCGCGGTATACCCCTTCCACGTCGGTCAGGACCAGCAGGACGGACGCCTGGACGTCCCGGGCCAGGATGGCCGCGGCCAGGTCCTTGTCCACCACGCCCTCCAGCCCGGTCAGCCGGGGCCCGTCCTCGTACACCGGGACTCCGCCCCCGCCCGCCGCGATGACCACGACGCCCTCCGCCACCAGCCGGCGGATGACCGGTCCCTCCACGATCGAGTACGGCGACGGGGACGGGACCACCCGCCGCCAGCCCCCGTCGGACGACGGCCGCATGACGTACCCCTCGGTCTCGGCCAGCCGCACGGCGTCGTCCTCGCCGTAGTAGGGCCCGATCGGCTTGGTGGGATGCGCGAATGCGGGGTCGTCCCGGTTCACCCTGGTGAGCGTGAGGATGGTGGCGACGGGGCGCTCCATCCCACGTTCGTAGAAGACGTCCCCCACCGTGGTCTGGAGCAGGTAGCCGATCTGGCCCTGGCTCTCGGCCCCGCAGATGTCGAGCGGCATCGGAGCGACGAAGCCTCTGGCCGCCTCCTGCTGGAGCAGGATCCGGCCGACCTGGGGCCCGTTGCCGTGGGTGACCACGACCTCCCAGCCCGCGGCGGCGATGTCCGCGATGCGTTCCGCGGCGAAGCGTGCGGAGCGCCGCATGTTCTCGGCGGTGTCCTCCTGGCCCCGCCGCAGCAGGGCGTTGCCCCCCAGGGCGATCACGACCCTGGTCACGCGGTCACCCAGCGAGCAGGGGCGCCAGCACGTCGCGGATGGTGGGCGATCCGGGCTCCTCCTGGAGGTCGTAGGTCACGCGGACGGCGGGCTTGGAGATCGACACGAGCGCCCGCAGGTCGATCGGCGTCGCGATCACCACCAGGTCGCAGTCCGCCGCGTCGATCGTGCGCTGCATCTCCGCGAGCTGCTCCGCCGAGTACCCCATGGCCGGAAGCACCGGGCCGACGTCGTAGGTCTTGTAGACCTCCTTCAGCGATCCCAGGGCGTAGGGGCGCGGGTCGACGACCTCGGCCCCGCCCCGCCGGGCCGCCACCACGCCGGCGCCGTACTTCATCTCGCCGTGGGTCAGCGTGGGGCCGTCCTCCACCACCAGCACCCGTTTCCCGGCGAGCTCCTCCGGGCGGTCCACGGTCAGCGGGCTGGCCGCGTGGATCACCGTGGCCCCCGGGTTCACCGACCGGATGCTCCCCTCCACCGCCTCGATCTGCTCCGGCGTGGCCGAGTCGACCTTGTTGATCACGACCACGCTGGCCATGCGGAGGTTGGCCTCGCCGGGGTGGTATGTCGTCTCGTGGCCGGCCCGCAGGGGGTCCACCACCACGATGTGGATGTCGGGGCGGTAGAAAGGGAGGTCGTTGTTCCCGCCGTCCCACAGCAGCACATCGCACTCCTGCTGGGCCCGCTCCAGGATGTCGGCGTAGTCCACGCCCGCGTACACCACGATGCCGGCCTTGAGGTGGTGCTCGTACTCCTCGCGCTCCTCGATGGTGGTGTTGGCCGCCTCGAGGTCGTCGAAGGACGCGAACCGCTGGACCCGCTGGGCGACCAGGTCGCCGTAGGGCATGGGATGGCGCACCACGACCGGCGTCTTCCCCGCGTCCCGGAGGACCTCGGCCACCTTGCGGGTGGTCTGGCTCTTGCCGGAGCCGGTGCGCACCGCGCAGACGGCGACCACCGGGACCGTGGCGTCCAGCATGGTCGCGCTCGGCCCCAACAGCACGAAGTTCGCCCCGGCCGCGAGCACCTCGCTCGCCCGGTGCATGACGTATTCGTGCGAGATGTCGGAGTAGGCGAACACGACGTCGTCGACCCCCAGCTCCCGGATCAGCGAGGCGAGCTCGCGCTCCAGGTGGATCTTCACTCCCCGGGGGTAGTGGGGACCGGCCAGCTCCGCGGGATAGGTCCGGTCGGCGATGTAGGGAATCTGGGTCGCCGTGAAGGCCACGACCTCCGTGTCGGGGTCGTCCCGGTACACCACGTTGAAGTTGTGGAAGTCGCGTCCGGCCGCACCCATGATGAGCACTCGTCGGGGCATGCGATCTGGTTCCTTTCTCATCCAGCGGGCTGCCGCGCCCGCGACCGGCGGTCGTGGCGCAGTGGAGGGTATCGGACCAAGCGCTTCGGCGTCCGGGAAGCGTTACGACCGGGTGGCCATGGCCGCCCGGGCGATGACCTCGACCCGGTCGGGTGGGCCCGCGGGGACCAGGACGGTCCACGTCGCGCCGGCGTCCGCGAGGTCGCGCAGGAACGCGGAGAACCGTTCCGCGCCGCCTACCCACAGGCCGTCGTCTGGCATGCCCTTGGACCGCCTGGTCTCGGCCAGGCGGTGGGCTTCCCCTTCGTCCTCCCCCACCAGCGCGATGCCCGCCCACGTGGGCTCGGCCCGGCGCCCGGCGGCCTCCGCCTCGGCGGCCAGCACCCCGGCCTTCCGGGCGAACTCCTCGGGCCCGATCCCCCAGCCGTTCCAGCCGTCGGCGATCCGGCCGGCCAGACGGATCACCGCGTCGGCCTGTGCCCCCAGCCACACGGGTGGGCCCCCTTCGCGGTGGGGCGGCGGCACCACGGGGCCGGCCGTGGGCGGGACGTGGCGGCCGCCCTCCCACGGCACCCCGCCGAGCAGCGCCTTCACGGCGCGCACCGTCTCCTCCAGGTGGACCCGTCGTTCCGTCTTGTCCAGGGAGCGAAGGCCGAACGCCCGGTGCTCGGGCTCGTCGATGGGGTCGCCCGTGCCGATCCCGAGGACCATCCGGCCCCCGGACATCCGGTCCAGGTCGGCCGCCATCCTCGCCAGCAGGCCGGCCGGGCGGAGCTGGGCCCGGGTGACCAGGCTTCCCATGGCAAGGCGGGACGTCGAGACGGCGATGGCGGCGAGCGTCGTGAACAGCTCCAGCGAGGGTCGGTCCGGCGCGGCTCCCGGCGGGAAGAAGTGGTCGAACCCGAACACCCCGTCGTAGCCGAGCTCCTCGGCGCGGTGGGCGAACGACAGCACCCGCTCGGGATTCCCGGAGAACATCGGAAGGACCAGCCCCAGCTTCAGGGCGCCCCCCTTCCCACCCCCACCAGCTCGTCCAGCGCGAGCAGGGCCGCCCCCACCGCTCCGGCGTCGTTGCCCATCTGGGCCGCCACCAGCGGCACCTTCGGCCGGTGATCGGGTGCCTCGATGGTCCGCTGGAACACCTCCCGGGCCGGGCCCAGGAGCAGCTCACCGGCGGCCACGGCCCCGCCGCCCACCACCACGACCTCGGTGTCGAGGATGTTCACCAGGCCGGCGATGCCCTCGCCCAGGCGCCCTCCCACCTGGGCCAGGATACCGACCGCAACGGGGTCTCCGCGCAAGGCCGCGCCGGTGACGACGAGCCCGCTCACCTGGGCCGGGTCACCGCCGGCCATGGTGGCCAGGAGGGAGCCGGGGTCCCGGGCGGCCGCTTCTCGCCCCAGGCGGCCGATGGCCCGCCCGGAGGCGACCTGCTCCCAGCAGCCGCGGTTCCCGCAGCCGCACAGCGGCCCGCCCGGCTCCACGATGAAGTGGCCGATCTCGGCGGCGAACCCGTGCGAGCCTCGGAGCATCCGGCCGCCGGAGACGATCCCGCCGCCGATGCCGGTTCCCACCGTGACCAGCAGCATGTCGGTGGAGCCCCGGCCGGCGCCCATCCGGAACTCCGCCCACGCCGCCACGTTCGCGTCGTTGTCCACCTGGCACGGCAGGCCGGTGGCCCGCTCCAGCCTGGCCTTCAGGGGGAGGTCCCGAAACGGCAGGTTCGGCGCGAACCGCAGGATCCCGGTGGCGAACTCCACCAGGCCGGGGACCCCCACGCCGACCACGGAGACGCCCGGCCGGATCACCGCCGCGGCCGCCGACTCCACCGCGGCCAGGACGGCCTCCGCCGAATCTCCCACCGGCGTCGGCTCCTGGACCCGTTCGAGGATCGCGCCCTCCGGCCCCACCCGCATGGCGGCGATCTTCGTGCCGCCGACGTCCACCCCCACCGCCTCGGACACCCTCGCCCCTTCCCGGCGCTCAGTAGCGCAGGAGGGCGCCGATGCCCCCCGATTCGCTGAACGGGCCGTCCAGCGTCACGGCCTCCACCCGGCAGCCCTGGCGCACGGCCATGGCCACGGCCGCCTCCACCACGTCCTCGACGGGATGGACCCTGGCCGCCCCGCACCCCCGGCACGTGCCGCCCGAGACCGCCAGCCGTCCGCACGCCGGGCACTCGAACCCGGGGGCCGACAGGTCGAACCGAACCAGCAGCGTCTCGGCCCGCCCCTCCGCCAGAGCCCGGAGCGTCGACGCGAGCCCGGTCACGGCCGCCCGGCCGGCCGCCGATTCGGCCAGCAGCCGGTCCAGGCTGCTCCGGACCCGCTCCCGCTCCATCTCCTCCTCGAGCTCCAGCGAGCGCGCCAGGACCTCCGCCGTCGTCGCCGTCACCGGCAGGTTCACCCGATCCCGGACCAGTCGGCGCAGGTAGTCGTGGAGGTCCCGCTCGAGCTCCGCCACGACCTCCTCCGGCCCGCCCAGGATCAGGTGGTCGAACTTCCGCCGCTGGTAGAAGCGGAACATCACCTCCGCGGTTCGCTTGAGGTGGCGCTGGCGGTGCTCGTCGATGTGGCGCTGGTACCGGGCCTGGGACCAGCCGCCCTGGTCGTGGCGGCCGGGGACGTCGTCGAGGAGGTCGGACTGCTCCTCGATCCTCCCCAGCTCGGCCAGGAAGATCCGGGCCTTCTCGCTGTCCACAAGGACGGTGGCGAACGACTCGTACGTGTCGAGCAGCATCTCCAGCTGGAGGAGGTCCGGGTGCGGGGAGACCACCACCCGGTCCAGGACCGGCCGGGGCAGGGGGATGTCCTCCCACAGGCCGGCCCGGGACGCCGAGAACAACGCCAGCCCCCGGGTCGAGCCGCGATCGAACCGTTCCTTCACGAACGTGGAGATCTGGGTGGCGTCCTCCTCCACCGAGCGGGCGGCGTCGCGGGCCATCCCGGCGGCACGGTCCCTGACCCGGCGAAGCAGGTCGTCGAGACGGATCTCGTAGTCGACGCGACGGGGGTACAGCCGCCCGTCCACCGAGAGATAGACGCTCGTGACGGGGACGTCTCCTGGAGTCCATTCGGCCAGCTTGCGGACGAAGGCGCGGTCGAGCTCAGCCATCGATCAACCCCTTCCTCGGTCGGCCCACGGGGCGCGTGGTGCCGGCCGACCACTGGTCACTCGATCGTGATCCTCTCCAGCGGAGATTCCCTTCCCAGGCCCTCCACACGCGCGTCCACGACCGCTTTCACCGCCATGAGCAGCTCGGCCCCCGCTCGCATGAGGTGCTCAACGGCCTCGGGCCGGACCCCCTCCGCGAAGGTGAGGGCCATCCCCACCGGGCAGAACCCCACCGGGCACACCGCCGGGCGGGGGGGCGGCATCTCCGGCGTGGCGCCACCGGAGCGCCGAGACCCTCCGGTCCGGCCGGACGGCTCGGAGCGGTCTCCGGCCCGGCTGGAGCGGTCTCCGGCCCGGGAACGGGACTCAGGCATGGGTTCCTCCCTGTCTGGCCGCGCCGGCCTGGGCCGGCCGCGGCTCGCGTGAGAATCGGACCTCCAGCCGGTCCTCGACGAAACTCGCCTCCCGGACGGACAGGCGCTGGAGGATCTGGGGCAGGACCAGGTTGCGCTTGTACGAGCCCACCCGCACGAACAGCTCGTCGCCCCGCCGGTGGACGTCCAGGTCGTCGCGAGAGACGAACGGCAGCCGCATGGACAGCACGTAGGAGGGCCCGCGCTTGCGGACGCGGATGGGGTCTTCCCGGTGCATGATCTCGGTGACGTCGCGGTCCCCGTAGACCTCCTCCCCCATTCGCCCCAGCAGCTCCAGCCCCACCATCTCCCGGTCGAACAGCCGGGCCGTGAGGATGGGCAGTGGCTCGAAGGACTCCCGCACGGTGGCCAGGTGCTCGGCCTGGATGTCCTTCCATTTCCCGAAGTAGGGGTCCTCGACCTCGTCGGGGATGATCCGGTTCACCACCACGGCGTCGACCCGATATCCGAACAGGCTGAGGTACGTGTAGGTCCGGCGGGCCTCGGCGATCACCATCTTCTCCGGGTTCAGCACCAGCCGGACCGAGGAGGTCTTCTCGTCGGTGAGGATGCGCCGGACGGATTCGAGGTTGCGGTGCAGCCGCTCCACCGAGTCGAAGAAGCGGTCCTCGGCGATGGGCAGCGAGGTGATCTTCGTGACCAGCGGACGGAGCGTCTTCACGACGCGGCGCTCCACCGGGAAGATCCGCTCGATGTACCAGTTCATGATCTCGGGCAGGCTGAGGAGCCGGAGCGTCTCCGCGGTGGGCGCGCAGTCCACCACCAGCAGGTCGTGCTTGTCCTGATCCACGTAGCGCTTCACGTCGATGAGCGCGAAGATCTCGTCGAGGCCGGGGATGACCGACAGCTCCTCGGCCTGGATGGTCTCCACCCCCGCCCAGTTCATGAGCGAGATGAAGTACTCCTGTATCTCGCGCCAGTTCGACTCCAGGCGGTCCTGGGCGTCGATCTGCTCGGCCCACAGGTTGGGGGCGAGCTGGACGGGGGCGGACCCGATCTCGACGTCGAACGAGTCGGCCAGCGAGTGGGCCGGGTCCGTGCTCATGACCATTGTCCGGTGCCCCGCCGCGGCGGCCCTCGCGGCCGTGGCCGCGGCCACCGTGGTCTTGCCGACCCCGCCTTTCCCCGTGAACAGCAGGACGCGCATCAGGGCTAGCTTATCCGCTGGCCGCGGGGGCCCGTTTCGGGGATCAGTCGAACTGGACCAGCCGCTGGTCAGCCCTGCTCCACGCGCTTCTTCAGGTTGTCCAAGCCGTTCTTGATGATCTGCTTGTCGGCCTGCTTTTTCAGGAAGCCGGGGAGGGAGATGGCGAGGTCGATGGCCACGCGGTAGGTGACCTTGGTCTCGTCCTCGTCCAGCTCGTCGAGCGCGTACTCCCCCTGGATGTCCTTGACCTTGCCCTGGATCTCCTTGGTGGTCCAGGAGACCCCGCCGTCGTTCGCCGCATAGCTGTATGCCAGCGTGTACGTGAGCTCGCCGATCATGGGCGCGTGGACCTCGAACGCGACCTCGGTGCCGCGGCCCTGCGAGTCCTTCTTCAGCACCTTCGTGGACTTGACCTCGTTCCACTCCGGGTAGGACTCGAAGTCCGTGATGACCGCCATGACGTCGGCGGCCGAGGCCGCGATGGTGGTGTGACCCTCGGTCTTGTCAGCCATGTCCCCCTCCCTTTCTCTCTCCCGGCCTCAGTCCGGGCCGTCGTAGCTCCATCCCCGCCCGTCGGCCCGGAAATGGCCCACGTTCACGAGCGTGGTCGGCCCGATCTGGCCCTGGCTCACCAGGGGCTGGTGCACGTGCCCGAACAGGGCGTACCGGGGCTGGCGCTGCACGATGTACCGAACCAGGGCGGTTGACCCCGGCTCGAACTTCTCCGCAACGACGTCGTAGCAGAACCACGGGATGCGCGGCGGCGGGTGCGTGCCGACGACGTCGACCTCGCCCAGCCCGGCGAGCTTCTCCTCCCACCGCTCCTCCGACACCTCGCCCGGGATCCGAAGAGGGGTGGGGGTCCCGCCTCCGACGATCCCCCACCGGAGCCCGGCCAGCTCGACCACGTCGCCGTCCACGAACCGGATGCCATCGGGGAGCAGGGCCCGGAGCAGGTCCGGGACGTCCGCGTTTCCGAACGTCACCACGGTCCCCGCGGGGAGGGCCGCCAGGACCTGCTCGTACTGGTGGCGAGCCAGCTCTCCGACCCGTGCTCGCACTTCGTGCTCGTCGACCCCGACCGCGAGAATGGCCTCCCTGGCCTCCTCGTACTTGCCGCGGACGCGCAGGGCCGCCGCGGCCGCGACGGGTTCCCGGCCGAAGACCTCGACCAGGATCCCGTCCATCGACCGGTAGTCGATCATGTTCAGCAGGTCGCCCAGCACGACGAGCGTGTCGCACTCCCGCGCCGCCGCCTCGAGGCGGTCGGCCGCCCCGTGGACATCGGAGATCACAGTCACCCGCACGTCAGCGAGTCTGCCGGAACCATCGGGGGCACGCCAATCGATCGATGTGGCTGGGTTGCCGGAGGCTCAGGCAGAGGAGGCAGAGGCCGAGTGACCGGAGCCCCCAGCCGTCGCCCGATCGAGGTTCCTCGGCCGACCCGGCTGACGGGGCCAGCTCTCGATGAAATGGTTCAGGCTGGAGCGTGTCCACACCGGGCCGGCTGCCAGTTCGGCTACCGGCTTCGGGAAGGACCCATTGGTGGCCCGGATCTGGGACACCCGCTGCTTCGAAACGCCAAGGATGTCCGCGATCTCGGAGACACCGACGTACTGTTCGGGCTCCTTGGAAAGCTGGCGCTCGAGCAGGTCTTCCGTCAGGACCTCGGCCTCGACAAGTTCCGCCCCGGCGATCCCAATTTCGCCCAGTGCCTTCTCGAACAACGCCCGGGCCTCGGAGAGGGCCTGCTCGATCGACGCGGCGTCGATACTCATCTGCACCGCCGGACCGCCGGCGAGTCCGCCCCATGCCGCGGCGGCGCCGGCACCTTCGAACTGCCCGAGCCTGTCCGCCAGCCGATCGAGCATGCCCTCCTCAATCGGCGGCCCTGCGGCCGCCAGATGCACGCTGTATGCCTTCGGCATCGTCACCCTTTCCTTGGCGGAGGCCAGGTCAGTCCGCTCCGCCGCATTTGGGCCAGGAAATTCCGAACCGCCCGCACGTCGGATGGGGTCAAGTGCCACACCACCATCGGCCTGGTGGCATCGGGCGGAAGGAACGTGATGCGTCCGCTCTTTCCCACTTTCTCCCGCCAGCCTTGGTCCTTGGCCGCTTTGCGAATCGTCCTGAAGTCCATTCTGCCATCTACCCTTGATCGGCGTCAAGAGATTTGCGTTCGGGCCGGGAGCGCTTGGTTGAGCTGCTTCCTCTCCGCACCAGCGCGCCATCCCTGGGCTATGAGCTTTGGGAGAGCATGGCGGCCCGGTACGACAGGAACCGAGCCATGCGAGTTGCGGCGGCGATTCTGTGTCCCGGTCGCCAATTTCGGCAGCCACAGCTCACGTCGCACTACGCTTGACGACCGATGCCGCTCAGAGCCGTTCTCTTCGACTTCGGCCATACGCTGGTGGACTTCCACCGCACGCAGGACGCGCTCCTGGCAGCGTACGAGCAGGTCCGGGCGCGGATCGAGGCCGCGCTCAACATCGACGCGCCGGAGGTCGGCCACCTGATCGACCGGGTGGCCAACGAGGCCGACCGGCTGGTGGCGCTGTCCTACGCCCAGGGACGGCTGGAGGAGCTCGACATCGTGCAGGTGTTCGACGAGGTCCTGCTGACCACGCTCGGCCTGACCGTGCCGCCGGACGTCGTCTCCCACATCGTGTCGCTCGACCATTCCGCCTACTCGAACACGCTCACCGTGTCCGAGGAGACGCTCGAGACGCTGGCCCGGCTCAAGGAGCGGGGGCTCCTGCTGGGACTGGTTTCCAACGTGGCGCTGCTGCCCCACCTCATGCGGGCCGACCTCGAGTCGCTCGGGATCATGGCCTACATGGACGCCACGACCTTCTCCAGCGAGGTGGGCACCCGCAAGCCCGATCCCAGGATCTTCCGGAAGGTGCTGGACGAGATCGAGGTGGACCCGGCCGACGCCGTCTTCGTCGGAGACCGCCTGCGGGACGATGTGGCCGGCGCGCAGTCGGTGGGGATGCGCGGCGTCCTGACCCGGGAGTTCCGTCAGGAACCGGACGTGCCCGACATCCGCCCGGATGCCGTCATCGAGCGGTTTCCCGAGCTCCCCGGCGCGCTGGACCGGCTGGGGGCCTCAGTGGGGGTGCGTGGCCCGGAGCACCACGATGAACAGTGACCCGACCGACAGGATCACGAGCCCCGCGGTCCCGTACAGCAGGAGGCGGGGCGAAAGGATCGCGCGCTCGCCGGAGGCCCGGCGGAACACGTCCACCGCGGCGAGGGCGTAGGCGAGGAGCCCGGCCAGCAGGAACGCCACCGCCAGGCCCTTGATGAACCCCGCGCCGGGCGCGTGGGCAAGCAGCATCAACAGCGCCGTTCCGATGGACCACAGGAACAGCACGGCCAGGGACGCCCCCTCGGCCGGCCGGCCGATCCGGATGTGTCCGAGGCCGGGGAACAGCAGCGACCGCTTCGCGGCGGCCCGGGGGTCAACGCCCGGACGCTGGAGGCGATCCTCGAACAGCCGGGTGAAGGGGGTCCCGCAGGCCGGGCAACTGTTCAGCTCGAGGTCGTTCGTGGCTCCGCATACGGGACAGTTCCACACGGGCCGCTTGGCCGGGGCGGGCTGAGCCTCGGAGCCGCCCACGAGGAGCTCGGGACCCGAGTTGGCCCGAGCGAGCGGGGGACCGGGCTCCACCGGCACGGGCGGAGGGGGCGCCTTCGGGAAGACCAGGGCCGGCGAGGCCCCCGACGCCTCGGGGGCGTGCCCGTTGGTGGGCGGTTCCCATACCGCCTCGAACACCCTAGTCACCGGCTGGACGGCTCGCTCGCCGCCACCGGCCGGGACCGGCGGGCCGGGACGCTCGACCGCCCTGACGTGTCCGGATCGGGTCCGGAGCGGCTCGTAGCACTGCGAGCACCACTCGGCGTCGGGCGCCGCGAGGGCGCCGCAGGCCGGGCAACGGAGCTTGGGCTGCTCGCTCACGCCGGCAACCCCTCTGACCCCGGCAACGGCTGCAACGCATGCAACGCGACCATGGCCGAGCGGAGGCCGGCGCGCACGGCGAGGATGCGGCGCTCCCGCCACCGGCCGGCCGATTCCACGTTCACGATGCCGTTCACCACGGTGCCTTCCTTGTAGGGCTCCAGGAACCACTCCACGTGGCCCGAGAACCCCTGGCCTGCCACCTGCACGAACAGGCCGACACCGGGCCGGACGTCCGTCGCCTCGACGGCGACGGAGCCGAGCCCCGGCAGCACCAGCCTGCCCTCCGGACGTTGCTTCGCCCCCGGCCACCAGCGGGGATATCCCGCCGGGTCCGCGAGCACCTCGAAGACGCGAGCCGGTGGCGAGCCCACGAAGCCCTGGTCGGCCGTGGCCCACCGATTCGGTCCTCCCCGTTTGTTTCGGCGCATCACCGCCGGCGCAAAAGCCACAGACGGTAAATCGCCAGGAGGCCCACCAGGACCACGAACACGATCCAGAAGCTACCGGAGTGGGGGCATCCCGGTCCGGTGCAGGGCCCCGGACTGGTCGTGACGGTGGGCGACGGCGTGGTGGTCGGCGAGAGGGTCGCGGGCTGAGCGAGCGCCAGGGCCGGGGCCAGCAGGAACCCCGCCACCAGGGTCAGCAGGAGCATGAGCCGACGGCCCAGCAGGACCACGGATGCAGTCTCCCACCTCGTCCCCAAGCGTACAGGGCTACGCGTAGAGGGACTCGATGTCCTCCTCGTACTTCACGATGATGGCCCGCCTTCGGACCTTCAGGGTCGGCGTGATCTCGTCCAGCTCCTGCATGAAGTCTCGAGGCAGGATCCGCCAGCGCTTGATGCCCTCGGCCCGAGAGAACTCCGCGTTCACCGCCGCCACCGCGGCGGCGATGGCCTCCTCCACTGCCGGGTCGCCCGCCAGGGCCTCCTGGTCGGTGGCGGCGAGGCCCTTCTCCTCGGCGAACTTCGACAGCGCTTCCTGGTCCAGCGTGATCAGCGCGGTCAGGTAGGGACGGCGGTCCCCCACCACCACGGCCTGGGAGATCAGCGGGTGGTACTTGAGGGCGTTCTCGAGCTCTTGGGGCGCCACGTTCTTGCCCGAGGCCGTGATGATGAGGTCCTTCTTCCGGTCGGTGATGGTGAGGTAGCCGTCCTGGTCCAGCACGCCGACGTCGCCGGTGTGCATCCAGCCGCCCTCCAGCATCTCCACGGTGGCTGCCTCGTCCTTGAAGTAGCCCCGGAACACGTTCCCGCCTCGCACCAGGATCTCGCCGTCGCCGGCGATCCGGACCTCCACGCCGGGGATGGGCGGGCCGACGGTGCCGATCACGATGCGGTCCTTGGGGTTCAGCGAGGTGGGTCCGGTCCCCTCCGTCTGGCCGTAGACCTCCGCGATGGGGATGCCAACGGCGTGGAAGAACTTCAGGATCTCGGCGTTGATGGGAGCCGCGCCGGACACGAAGAAGTTGCACTGGTCGAGCCCCAGCGCGACCCGCAGCGGATGGAACATCTTCTCCTCCGCCTCGTGCAGCCCGTGCTGCATCTCCTCCACCACCTCGTCGCCGGCCTGCCGCATCTCGACGACGGCCTTCGAGATGTAGATGGCTCCCTCGGCGGCCCCCCGCTGCTCCTCCGGCAGGGTGGCCAGCTTCGCGTTGATGCCGGCGTAGAACTTCTCCCACACCCGGGGGACGGCGAAGAACACCGTGGGCCGGCAGTCCGCGAGGTCGCGGGCCACGGTATCCAGGCTCTCCGCGAACCACACCTCACACCCGATGTAGGCCTGCGCGAACTCCGAGGTCATGCGCTCGGCGATGTGGCTGAGGGGGAGGTAGGACAGGCGCCGGCCGGTTCCATGCTGCTCCTGGAACACCTGGAGCAGCGAACCGCTGGTCCACACCACGTTGGCGTGGGTGAGCATCGCGCCCTTGGGGGGACCGGTGGTGCCGGAGGTGTACACGATGGTGGCCACGTCCTCCGGAGCGGCGGATTGCCAGCGCTCGTCGTACAGGCCGGGTTGCTCGGCGTCCAGGGCCCGGCCGCGTTCGCGCAGGGTGGGCAGCGACAGGACGAGGCCGTCCGGCGACTCCGGATACTCGTCGGTGAACACCACGTGCTGGAGGGCGGGCAGGTCCGGGCGGACCTTCTCGACCTTGCGCAGCTGCTCCTCGGTGTCCACGAAGATGACCTTCGCCTCGGCGTGGCCGGCGATGTAGGCCACCTGTTGGGGGGAGTTGGTCGTGTAGATGGGGGCGCTCCGGGCAGCCGCCGCGAGCGTGGCGTAGTCGGCGATGTGCCACTCGGGACGGTTCGACGACAGGATGCACACCGCGTCGCCGGGCTGCACGCCCAGTGCGATCAGGCCGAGGGCGCTCTCGCGGACGGCCCGGCCATATTGGTTCCAGGTGAACTCCTGCCAGCCTTCCGGCCCGCGGCCCCGCATGGCCGTGCGGTCCCCGAGGCCCTCGACCTGGTCGTGGAATCGCTTCGTGATGGTGTCGCCCGGCATGGCGTGATCCCCCCTTGTGGTTGCGCTTCGCCTATCGTGACGCTTCGGCCAGCCATCGCGCCAGTCGTCCGGTGAGGCGGGGCCAGGTGAACCAGCGATCCACCCGAGCCCGGCCGGCCTTCCCCAGGTCGGCAGCCCTCGCGGGGTCGGACAGCAGCGCCGCCACGGCCTCCGCCACGGCCCCCTCGTGCCGTCCGTCCACCACCAGGCCGGTCTCGCCGTCCTGGACGGCCTCGGCCGCGCCGCCGGAGTCCCCCGCCACCACCGGCTTTCCCGTCGCGGCGGCCTCCAGGAACACGATGCCGAACCCCTCGACCTCCAGGCCGGCCAGGCGGGAGCGGCAGGGCATGGCGAACACGTCCCCCGCGGCGTAGTGGGCGGGCAGGTCGGCGTCGGGGACCTCCCCGGCGAAGGCCACCGAGCCCGGCGGCAACCCGGCGGCGAGCCCCTCCAGCCGCGGCCGGTCCGGACCGCCCCCCACGATCAGCAGGACGGCATCCGGGACTCGACGGAGGATCCGGGGCATGGCCCGGATGAGCACGTCCTGGCCCTTCCGCGGGACCAGCCGGGACACGCACACCACCAGGGGGCGGTCGCCGAGCCCGTGGGCGCGACGGACGTCCTGGCCGGACACATCGGGCCGGAACCGCTCGGGGTCGACGCCGGGCGGCAGCAGGCTCACGGGCACGCGAAGCGGCACGGCGGTGCGGACCACCCGCGCCGTGAACCTGCTGATGGCGAGGACCCGGGAAGCCCGGGACGTGGCCACGCGGAGGCCGGTGGCGAGGCCGGGGAGCAGCGCGAACCAGTACTCCGCGCCGTGGGTGGCCACCACGTAGGGCAGGCCCCGTCGCTCGAGACCCGGGCCGAGCAGCCCCAGCGGCAGGCCGTGCCCGAACAGGACCACTTCGGAGCCGTTCTCCCGGGCCACGCTGCGAACCTTGGCCGCCAGCTCGCCGGTCGGCCACAGGAACGTCGGGGGGAAGCGGTACACGGGGAACGGCAGCGCGGCGTCGTGCTCGCGCCACCCCGGCCAGTTCGGCGCCACCACGGCGACCCGCTCCGGCGGGAGGTGGCGGACCACGTTGAAGACGTACTGCTGCACGCCGCCCACGCGGGGCGGGAAGTCGTTCGTCACCACCAGGGTCCGGGGAACCTCCATCCCGGCCGTATGCTGGCACGAACGTGGGCGAGCGGGAGATCGAGGCGCTGGAGGAGGGCCGGGGCTTCGTCGACCTGTCGTCGTGGCGGAAGGTGCTGCTGTCGGGTCGCGACGCCGTGGCCTGGCTGAACGACCTGGTCACGAGCCGCGTCGACGACCTGCGTCCCCACCTCAGCCGTCGCGCGCTCCTGCTCGACCGGACCGGCCACGTCCGGGCGGACATCGCCGTTGCCGGCATGGACGATGGCCTCCTGCTGGTCCAGGATCCGGTCCAGCCCCATCCGATCGACCAGCTGCTCGACCGCTACGTCCTGTCCTCGGACGTCCGCCTCACGGACCGGTCGGAGGACGTCGCCATCGTCGCCGAGCCCGGCGCGGGGGCCGTGGCGTTCGACGGTTCGGCGCCCGCGTGGGGTCCGTCCGTCGTCGGCTCGGGCTTCGACCGGATCCTCGATCGGGCCGCACTGCCGGACCACCTCGCCAGGATGCAGGCGTTCACGGCAGCGTCGCTCGAGGACCTGGAGGTCTGGCGGATCCGCCACGGCCTTCCGCGGTTCGGGATCGACTTCGGAGAGGACTCCCTCCCCCAGGAAGCCGGGCTGGACGCATTGGTCGACCAGACGAAGGGCTGCTTCCTGGGCCAGGAGGCCATGGCCAAGGTCCGAAACCTGGGCCACCCTCCATGGGTGGTGCTGGCGCTCCGGTCGGAGGTCGCCGTTCACCCGGGCCAGCCGGTCGTGGCTGGTGACGAGCAGGCCGGCCACGTGACCAGCGCCGCGCTCGTGGACGGCGGGTCCGCATTCCTGGCCCGCGTCCGGTGGCAGTTCCGCGACGAGGCCCTCGAAGCTGCCGGCGGAGGACCGTTCCTCCGGGCCTGATCCGGACGCCTGGCGGCCTCAGACCACGCCGCGGGCGCGGAGGTCCGCCAGCTCCTCTTCGGTGACACCGATCTCGGTCAGGACCTCGGCGGTGTGCTCGCCGAAGCCGGGGGCGGGCCGCGAGGCCTGGGGCTGCTGGCCGTCGAACCGGAAGGGTGAACCCGGCCCGGTCTCCAGCGCCATCCCGCGGTGCACCACCTGAGGATCGCGGAACGCCTCCGCAAGGGAGTTCACCGGTCCCACGCACACCTCCAGGCCGGACAGCGTCTCCAGCCACTCGTCGCGGGACCGGCCCGAGAAGATCGCTTCGAGGCGCTCGGCCATCTCCCGCTGGCGCTCCGGCGGGCCGTACTGCACGTCGACGAGCTCCGGCACTCCCAGCGCCTCGCACAGGGCTCCCCAGAACTTGGGCTCCAGCGCGCCCACGGTGAGATACCGGCCGTCCGCACAGCGGTAGATGCGGTAGCAGGCGTATCCACCCGAAAGCCGCATGCCGCCCCGCGGCGGCTCCTCCCCCGTGGCCAGGAAGTCCCCGGCGTGGATGGTCAGCCAGGACACCACCCCGTCCAGCATGGCCGTGTCCACGAACCGGCCCCGGCCGGTTCGATCCCGCTCGACCAGCGCCGCCAGGATCCCGATGGCCGCCGCCATCCCGCCGCCGGCCAGGTCGCCGATCTGCACCCCCGGCACCACCGGCGGGCCTCCGGCGGGCCCGGTGATCCCGAGGACCCCGCCCTGGCCGATGTAGTTGACGTCGTGGCCCACCCGGTCCCGGTACGGCCCGTCCTGCCCGTAGCCGGTGATGGCGCAGTACACCAGGCCCGGGTTCGCCGCCCGCAGGGACTCGAACCCGGCCCCCAGGCGGTCCATCACCCCCGGCCGGAACGACTCCACCAGCACGTCGGCCCGCTCGGCCAGTCGGTGCAGGATGCGCACCCCGTCGGGGTCCTTCAGGTTCAGGATGACGGATCGCTTCCCCCGGTTCAGGGCCCGGTGGGCGGCGCTCTGGCCATCCACCAGGGGCAGCGTCCACCGAATGTAGTCGCCGCGGCCCGGTTCCTCCACTTTCACGACGTCTGCCCCGAGATCGGCCAGCAGCAGCGTGCAGTACCCGCCCGGCAGGAGCCGGGTGAGGTCCAGAACGCTCGTCGCCGCCAGCGGACCCCCGTTCACGGGGCATCCCGCCAAAAAAGCGGGGCAATCTCGCCTTGACCCCTTCCGGGTGCCCGGGGCGGTTTGCTATACATGGCGATCGAGATCGCTTCCACGCCGGAGAGGGCGCTCCGGGGTTTTCGTCGAACCGCTGTCGGGTAGGGGAAAGCGAATGGCTGACGGATTCGGGGACATCGACATCTCGCTTCTTCCGAAGGACCCGCTCCCACCGGACGTGTGGCAGGACCGGGCCGCATGCTACGGCATCGACCCCGAGGTCTTCTTCCCTGCCTCCGAGGAGGACGCCGGCCTGGCCCTGTCCTACTGCGGGGCCTGCGGCATCCGCGAGATGTGCCTGGCCTGGGCCCTCAAGAACCGGGAGCGCTACGGCGTGTGGGGCGGCCTGACCGAGCAGCAGCGCCGCCGCCTCCAGCGCCAGGTCGCCTAGGCGGACTGTTTCCGCAGAGGGGTGCTTTTCGGGCTCCTTTGGCTTGACCGTCGAACACCTGTTCGGGTAGGCTGGTTTCTTTCCGCGCGGCCCCGGCGGAGGCAGGTGGCGAGTGCTCGGGCTTCGCGACGGGATCGAGGCGGACACGCCCCTTCACCGGGTCGCCTTCTGTGCGGTAGACCTGGAGACGACGGGCGGGTCCCCGAACACGTCCGCCATCACCGAGATCGGGGCGGTCAGGTACCTGGCGGGCGAGCGGGTGGGGACGTTCCACTCCCTGGTGAACCCGGGAACGGCCATCCCCCGGGCCATCACGTACCTGACGGGTCTCGACGACGCCGTCGTGTGCGACGCCCCGCCCATCGAGGCGGTGCTTCCCTCGTTCCTGGAGTTCCTGTCGGGCGCCGTGTTCGTGGCGCACAACGCCCGGTTCGACTTCGGGTTCCTGAAACGTGGCCCTGCGGCGGGCCGGCTACGATCCGCTCCCGCCGCCGCCGGTGTGCACGGCCAAGCTGGCCCGCCGGGTGGTGGGGCCGGACGTGCCGAACGTGCGGCTGGAGACGCTGGCGCGGTACTTCCGCGCCGCGGTGCGGCCGGAGCACCGGGCCCTGCCCGACGCCGAGGCCTGCGCGGAGGTCCTGCACGGGCTCCTGGACCTGGGAGGCCGTCTGGGGATCCGCACCCTCGGGGACCTCCACGCCTCGGTCCGGGCCCGCGGCCAGCCCCATTACGCCAAGATCCGGCTGGCCGACCACCTGCCGCACGGGCCGGGCGTCTATCTGTTCCGGGGCCGTGGCGGCCGGGTGCTGTATGTGGGAAAGGCCAGCGACCTCCGCCAGCGCGTCAAGTCGTACTTCTACGGCGACGAGCGCCGATCGATCGGCGACCTCCTGGCCCAGACCGAGTCCGTCGAGTCGCGGACCTGTCCCGGCGAGCTGGACGCGCTGGTCCTGGAAGCGAGGCTCATCGCCCGGCACGAGCCGCCCCACAACCGCCGCGGGAAGACCTGGCGGCGCTACGCGTACCTGAAGGTCGACCTGGCCGAGGCCTGGCCCAGGATCAAGGTCGTCCGGGAGCCCCGGGGGCGCGGCGCGTTCCTGGGGCCCTTCCCCACCGCGGCGGCGGCCCGGCTGGCCCAGGAGGCGCTGGAGGACACCTTCCCCATCCGGCGGTGCACCCGGCGGATGGCCACGGGGACGCGGTTCTCCGCCTGCGCCCTGGCCGGGCTGGGCCGGTGCCTGGCCCCCTGCCAGGGCCGGGTCGAGCCCGAGCGCTACGAGGAGCTCGTCCGAACGCTCATCCTCTCCCTCTCCTCACCGGGCGGGCTCCTCGAAGCGCTCGAGCGGCGTATGAACCGGCTGGCGGACGCGGAACGGTTCGAGGAGGCGGCCCTGGCCCGGGACCGCCTGCGAGCCCTGGCCGAGGCGCTGTCTCGGGCCAGGTGGAGGCGTGGCTGCTGGCGGCGGGTCGCCTGGAGGTGCGAGGCCCGGACGGCCGGCGGATCGGGCTCGAGAACGGTTCGCTGCCCGGCGACGACGACGCGACGGTGGGCGGCGCAGGCGTCGCGGGCGCCACGGCGAGGGGCGGCGGCTTCCCGTGCCCTCGCGAGCGGGCGGACGAGGTGGCCGCGGTGCGCTCGTGGCTGGGTCGGGTCCGGCCGTCAGTGGACCACGCCGACGTCCCTCCCGCCGAGCCCGTGGACGGCGGCGCGGCCCTGGCCCGGCTGCTCGCGACGCTCCGGCGCTAGTGCCCGGCCCCGGCACTACAATCGATGCGTGGAGAACACCGTCATCGTCGAGGGCGCCCGCACGCCCATCGGGAACTTCCTGGGAGCGCTGGCCGAGGTGCCGACGGTCGACCTCGGCGTGACCGCCGTGCGGGAGGCGCTCCGGCGAGCGAGTGTCAAACCCGACCAGGTCCAGGAGCTGGTGTTCGGCCACGCCCGCCAGGCCGGGAACGGGCCCAACACCGCGCGCCAGGTCGCCGTCCGGTCGGGACTGCCGCAGGAGGTGCCCGGGATCACCGTGAACATGGCCTGCGGCTCCGGGACCCGCGCCATCCAGCACGCCGCCGAGCAGATCATCCTGGGCAACGTGGAGGTGGCCGTGGCCGGCGGCATGGAGAACATGTCCCGGACCCCATTCCTCCTCGACCGGATGCGGTTCGGCTACCGGATGGGTGACGCCCCCGTGCACGACGGGATGTACCGGGACGGGTTCCTCGATCCCCTGTCGGGCCTGGTGATGGGCGAGACCGCCGAGAACCTGGCCCGCAAGTACGGCATCCCCCGGGAGGAACAGGACGAGTTCGCGCTGCGCTCGCAGCAGAAGGCCGAGGAGGGGAAGGCCCGCCGGGGCCTGGAGATCGTCCCTGTGGAGGTCCCCGGCCGCAAGGGCCCGACCGCCACGGTGACCGAGGACGAGCACCCCCGGGCGGACACCACGCTGGAGTCCCTGGCCAGGCTGAAGCCGGTGTTCGCGGAGGACGGGACGGTGACCGCGGGGTCGTCGTCCGGGATCACCGACGGCGCCGCCGCGGTCGTGCTGATGTCGGAGTCCCGGGCCCGCGCCGAGGGCCGGACGCCGCTGGCCCGGATCGTGGCGTATGCCTCGGCCGGCGTGGACCCCGCGTACATGGGCATCGGCGTCGTCCCGGCCACCCGAAAGGTCCTGGACAGGACCGGCCTGGCCCTCCAGGACTTCGACGTGGTCGAGGTGAACGAGGCGTTTGCCGCGCAGGTCCTGGCGTGCGACCGGGAGCTGAAGCTCGACCACGACAAGCTGAACCCGAAGGGCGGCGCGATCGCCCTGGGACACCCCATCGGGGCCACGGGCGCCCGCATCATCCTGACGGCGGCGTACGAGCTGCGGGAACGCGACCTGTCCCTGGCCCTGGCCACGCTGTGCATCTCCGGCGGCATGGGGATGGCCATGGTGCTCGAGCGGGCGGGATAGGCAGGGACGCACACATGGTCCACGCCATCGTCCTGGTGCAGTGCGAGATCGACGAGATCCCCGAGGCCGCCCAGGCCATCGCCGACATCCCCGGCGTCTCCGAGGTCTACTCGGTGGCGGGCGAGGTCGACCTGGTGGCCGTGATCCGGGTGAGGGACCACGACGATCTGGCCCGCGTCATCCCACAGGGCGTGGCCAAGGTCGAGGGGGTGGTCCGGACCGAGACCCTCATCGCGTTCCAGGTCTACTCGCGCCACGACCTGGACCGGCTGTTCTCGATCGGCTTCGAGGACGAGGAAGCCGGCCCGTAGCCGTGGCCTTCCGAGGCTGGGGGCCGGAGGCGCTGGAGTTCTTCGAGGGGCTCGAGACCGACAACTCCAAGGCCTACTGGCAGCGGAACAAGTCGACGTACGAAGCGAAGGTCCTCGCCCCGATGCAGGAGCTGCTGGCGGAGCTCGAGCCGGAGTGGGGCGAGGGCAGGATCTTTCGCCCCTACCGCGATATCCGCTTCAGCGCCGACAAGTCACCGTACAAGACGAACATCGCGGCGATGATCGGGCCGGGCTACGTGCACCTGAACGCCGACGGGCTCGGCGTCGGGATGGGGATGTACCACATGGCTCCCGACCAGCTCGAGAGGTTCCGGGCGGCGGTGGCCGACGACCGCTCGGGAGTTGAGCTGGAGGCCATCGTCGCCGACGTCAAGGCGGCCGGCATGGACGTGACCGCCCACGAGACGCTGAAGACCGCCCCGAAGGGCTTCCCCAAGGACCATCCCCGAGTCGACCTGCTCCGACACAAGGGCCTGATCGCATGGCGCGAATGGCCGGCCGGGGCATGGCTGGCAACGCGGAAGGCCAGGGACCGCATCGTCGACTTCCTCCAGCGATCGAAACCGCTGAACGCGTGGCTGGAGGCGAGGGTCGGCGAATCCACCTTGCCGGCACGCACCCGCTGAGGCCGACCCAGGCCGGATCGCGCCCGGTTCAGGCCGGTCGGACGCGGACCTCGGGAACGGCCACGCCGGGAGGCGGCCACTCGAGTCGGTCGATCGCGTAGCAGACGTGCTCGTGGCCTCGCCACGTGGCCGTCGCAACCTCGTACATCCCGCAGCGCTCCATGACCGCTCGGGACCGGAGGTTGTCCGGAACGGTCAGGCTGATGATGCGGGGAAACTCCAGCTTGTCGAACCCGTAGGCGAGACTGGCCAGCGCGGCCTCGGTCGCGTAGCCCCTGCCCCACGCGTCGCGCACGAGCGTCCACCCCACCTCGACCTTGTCCTCCCCCACCGGCCAGTCCGCCTGGTAGCTCAGGCCGGCTCGGCCCACGAACGCGCCGCCCTCCAGCTCCTCGACGGCCCAGGAGCCGTACCCCATCAGGTCCCAGTGGTTGGTCATCCGCCCGACTGCGTAGGCCGTCCACTCGGGGCTGGTGGGGTCGGTGCCGATCCACCGGGCCACCTCCGGATCGCCGTAGGCTCGGTGGAGCAGCTTCCAGTCGTCGATGGCCCACTGGCGAAGCCGAAGCCTGGGGGTCTCGATCTCGACGCGCGGCACGACCGTCACCGTATCGGAAGCCTGTCCGCGGCTCTCGCCGAGGTGTATACAGGCCCCGGGGGGACGCCTCACGGACATCGCCATCGGAACGGAGCTCGCCGGGTACCGCATCGAGTCGGTGCTGGGCCGCGGTGGGATGGGGGTCGTGTACCTGGCCTTCGACCCGCAGCTGAAGCGCCGGGTCGCCCTCAAGGTGCTCGCGCCCGAGCTCGCGCACGACCAGTCCTTCCGGGAGCGCTTCGTCCGGGAGTCCGAGGTAGCCGCCTCCCTCGATCACCCCAACGTCGTCCCCATCTTCGGCGCCGGCGAACACGACGGTGTGCTCTACATCGCTATGCGGTACGTGGAGGGCACCGACCTGGGCGGCCTCCTCGAGCGCGAGGGCCCGTTGGAGCCCGTCCGGGCCGTGGCCATCGTGTCCCAGGTCGCCTCGGCTCTTGACGCCGCCCACGAGGTCGGACTCATCCATCGCGACGTGAAACCCGGCAACGTGCTGGTGGGAAGGGCAGACCACGCGTATCTCACGGACTTCGGCCTGATCCGCCGGATGAGCCATGGGACGTCGCTCACCAAGACCGGGCAGTTCATGGGGACTGTCGAATACGTGGCCCCCGAGCAGATCCGGGGCGATCCGATCGACGGCCGGGCCGACGTCTACTCGTTGGGCTGCCTGCTGTACGAGTGCCTGACCGGGGAGTCGCCCTTCGCCAGCGACCTCGAGGTGACCATGCTGTACGCGCATCTCGAGCAACCCCCGCCGAAGGTGACGGAGCGCCGGCCGGAGCTTCCCCCAGCCATCGACAGCGTCGTGGCGAAGGCCATGGCCAAGCGCCCGGAGGACCGCTACCCAACCGCGACGGCGATGGCCGAGGACGCCCGGACGGCGCTCGCGCCAGCCCCCGCGTGGGTCCCGACCCCACCCCCGACCCGGCGCCTGTGGCCGCTGGCGGTGGTGGCCGGAGCGCTCGTCGTCGTGGTCGTCGTCATCCTCCTCCGGATCCTCGGCCACAGCCAGGGCACGATCACGACCGGAGCGCCCACCACTGGTCCGCCGTCGGTCACCCCTACCGGGTCCCCGGTCCCGACCGTCCCCCTGGACTCCGTCGTGCAGCTCGACCCGAGGATCGGCCACATCGAGCGGACCGTGACGGACGCGTTCCGCGGCGACGTGCACAGCAATGGAGGGAATCCGGTCCTCGCCGTGGGCGAGGGATCCGTGTGGGTGGTGTGGGGCTCCTGGGAGACTCCGGTCGACCCCAAGTCTGGTCAGCATCCCGATCCCTTCATGTACACCTGCGGGTGCGCCGGCCCCGGAGCCACCGTCGCCCTCGCCTTCCGAGCCGTTTGGCTCCCGGGGGTGCTGGGGGACAACGGAAACGGCCTCGTCAACCGGATCGATCCGGCGACGGACCAGCCCCTGAAGCCCATACGCCTGAGCGGGCTCGGCCTCGGAGGGCCGCAGGGGTTCGCGGCCGGCCTGGGAGCGATGTGGGCGGTGTTCGGCGACGGGACGGTCCTGGGATTCGACGCCGGAGGTGACCTCGCGCATCACTTCGATGTCCACAAGAGCCTCGACCGCGTGGTCGTGGGATTCGGTTCGCTGTGGCTGCTCGACCGGCTGGATAGCCTGGTTCTTCGCTTCGACCCCGGAACCGGCAAAGTCGTCGGCACCATCGGGGTGACAGGGAGCCCTAGCGCCATCACCAGCGGAGCCGGAGGCCTATGGCTCCTCGACGGCATCGCGGGGGCGGTGATCCCCATCGACCCGACCACCGACAAGGCTGGTCAGCCCATCCGGGTGGGTGACAGCCCCACCGGCATCGCGGCCGGCCTGGGCGGAGTCTGGGCCAGCGATGAGGACGGGAAGGTCTACCGGGTCGATCCCATCACCCACGACTTCTCCACGATCTCCGTGGGAACGCCCCTCAGCGCCATCGCCGTCGATGCGGAGTCGCACACGTTGTGGCTCACTGCGACGGCGGCGGCCTGAGCCACAGGTCAGGTCAGGTTGGTCCGGAAGAACGCGACGGTTCGAGACCAGGCCTCCGCTCCTGCTTCCGGGTCGTATGCGTCCGTGGTGTCGTTGAAGAACCCGTGGTGGGCTTCCGGGTACACGTGGACCTCGATGTCCTGGCCAGCCTCCCGGACGGCCCGCTCCAGCCCATCCCGCCTGGGGTTCTGGGTCTGGTCGTGCTCGGCCAGATGGAGCAGTACGGGGCCGGCCAGCCCGGCGTAGTCGGACACGTACGAGGGGATCCCGTAGAAGGGGACCGCCGCGTCGATCCGGCCCTGCGTCGCCAGGAACAGCGCAAGCGATCCGCCCATGCAGAACCCGACGGCTCCGAGCCGCTTCGGCTCGACGCGTGGCTGCTCGATCAGGAACTCGACGGCGCCGGACATGTCCCGGGCGGCGTCCTCCAGCTCGAGGTCCATGGCCAGCTTCCTGGCCTCGTCGGGTTCGGCCGTGGCCTTGCCGTGATACAGGTCGGGGGCCAGCGCCACGAACCCTTCCTGGGCGAAGCGGTCCGCCACGTCCTTGATGTGGTCGACCAGGCCCCACCACTCCTGGATGACGACCAGGCCAGGTCCCGTCCCCTCGGGGAGGGCCAGGTAGCCCTGGGCGGACGAGCCGTTGCTCGGGAACTCAACGATCTGTCCCATCACCCCTCATCGCGCCGTTCGACGGCCACGGGCATCGCGTCGCGGATCCAGTTCGGATACCCGGGGTACTTCTCCGCCATGACGCGACGGACGGCGTCGTGCTCCCCGGGGTCGGTGACGACGCGGGCTCGAGCGGCCATCTCCGGCGCCTCCGGGGAACCGATCCGCACCGTGACCTCCGGGTTCGCTTCCAGGTTCCGCAGCCAGTCGCCGCGGCCTCCGGCCAGCACGTACAGCGCGCCGTCGCGCATCCCGAACCAGATCTCGATGGTATGCGGACGGCCGCTCCGGCGGCCGGTCGTGGTCAGGTAGCAGACGCTCTCACCGGCCAGGCCCTGGTCGAATCCGCTCAGCGGATGGCCCAGACGATCAACGCCACGATCACCAGGATGCCCGAGACCAGCATGATGATGTCGCCGCGCTTGATCTTGCCGGGCTGCATGGCGTTGAAGCCCATCGCCTCTGACTCCCTCTCAGGCCGATTCCGGCAACCGGTAGTACTGGCGGAACTTGTCCTCGGACAACCAGTAGAGGTGCTGGCGGACAGTGGACGCGTAGGTCCTGGCCTCCGCCTCGTCGCCGCAGGCCCGTTCGGACACCGGCGCGCCCGCCGGGTCCAGGATCCGCACGGCCCAGCCGGCCTTTCCGCGGTCCACTCGCACGGCGTAGCGCTTGTCGTCGGGCATGGGCGCGGTCAGGCCGGGGCGGGCTTTCGGCCCTTCTCGAGCTCCTCCAGGCTGGCCTGGATCCGGCCGAGGATGGAGCCCTGGTCGAACACCAGGGCCGGATCCATCCCGGCGATGCGCTCCAGTGCGGCCTCCATGGCGCTCCCGGCCAGCTCGGCCTGGTGGAGGTCCTCCGCGAGCACCGCCGTGTAGTGGGGCTGGAACGCCTTGCCGCACCACGGACAGTGCCCCTGGGAGTCCAGCACCTGCTGCACCAGGGAGTCTCGTCCGCAGTTCTGGCAGGTCAGCCTGATCTTCATGCGCTCGCCTCCACGGCCCGGCCCTCGTCGCCGGCCCGGCGGGCCCGAACCAGCTCCACCAGCCGGTCGGCCAGCGCGAACGGATCGACCGGCTTGGTGAACCAGGCGTCCGCACCGGACCATTTGGCCAGCCACGCGTCGTGGGGCCGGTCCAGCAGGATCACGATGACGCCAGGATAGGGCTCCATGGCGCCTCTCAGGTCCCTGGCCAGGGCGAACGCGCCGGCCCGGGACGAGATCTCGTCGGCCACGACGATCTCGGGGCGCTCCCGCCACGCCAGCCGGATGCCCCGGACGCCGTCGCCCGCCTCCAGGAACTCGATCGGCTCACCCAGTTCCCGTTCGATGGCCCGGACGGCGAGCCGGGTCAGTTCGCGTTCCCTGGGGTTGGCCGAACTGAGCAATACTTTCACGGCCCGCATTCTAGCCGGGGGCCACCCGGCCCCGCGGGCCGAGGCGTGACGACGGGACGAGGGAGGGACGCGTGGAGCACGCATGGCAGAAGGCGCTGGCTGAGTTCGTGGCGACGTTCGCGCTGATCTTCATCGGCGCGGGCGCCGTGATCGTGGCCGCCCCCGGGATCGGCAACAGCGGGCTGGTGGGCGTCGCGCTGGCCCACGGGCTGGTGCTGGCGATCATGGTGTCGGTGACCGGCCACATCTCCGGCGGGCACGTGAACCCGGCGGTCACCATCGGCGCATGGGTCACCGGCCAGATCAACACCAGCCTGGCCGGCCTGTACATCGTGGCCCAGCTGGCCGGAGCGACCTTCGGCGCGCTGCTGTTGCGGGCGGCCATTCCGAAGAGTCTGTGGGCAGCCTCGTTCCTGGGCTCGCCGACCGTGGCGCACACCGGTGGGATCACCAACGCGAAGGCCGTGATCCTCGAGGCGATCCTCACCTTCTTCCTGGTGTTCGTGGTGTACGGGACCGCCATCGACGACCGGGGTCCGTTCTCGAAGATCGCCGGGCTGCCCATCGGCCTGGTGCTGACCTTCGACATCCTGGCGGGCGGCCCGTTCACCGGAGCCGCCATGAACCCGGCTCGGGCGTTCGGGCCGATGCTGGTGAGCGGTCACTGGACGGACTGGTGGGTGTACTGGATCGGCCCGATCGGAGGAAGCATCGTGGCGGCGGCCGTGTACTGGTTCGGGTTCCTGGGTGGCCGGGAGAAGCTGGTGTCGGCGCCCAAGACCGAGCAGCCCATCGGGGGCGGGCCGGACCAGCCGTAGCCGCGTTGGACAGCTAGCCGCGCGGCAGCCGGGGGCGGGCCCGCTCCACGATCGCGGTGAAGTCGGTCCCGGCGGGCAGGGTCCCGAAGGCCATGCCTCGGTCGCCCTCCAGGCGGGAGGCGACGAACGCCGACGCCGCGGCGGGGTGGCCGTGGCGGACCAGGAGGGAGGCCTGGAGGGCCAACGCCATCTGCTCGACCAGGCGCCGGGCCCGGGCTTCCGCGTCCTCGCCGTCGGCAAGTTCGTCGCGGAGCTTCGCCGCGAACGCGTCCAGGCGCGGCTCGGCCCCCTCCGCCCGCCCGACCTCGTCGAAGAACGCGTCCACCGACTGGGGGCTGCGGGCCATGGCCCGGAGCACGTCCAGGCAGATCACGTTGCCCGAGCCCTCCCAGATCGAGTTCAGAGGGCTCTCCCGGTACAGCCGCGGCATCCCGGAGTCCTCCACGAAACCGTTGCCCCCCAGGCATTCCAGGGCCTCGGCGACGTGCGACGGGGTCCGCTTGCACACCCAGTACTTCACGACGGCGGTGGCGAGGCGGGCGAACAGGCGTGCCTCGTCGCTCCCGCCGCTCTCGTCGTACGCGCGCGCCAGGCGTATGGCGGTGACGGTGGCGGCCTCCGACTCCACGCACAGGTCCGCCAGGACGTTTCGCATGAGGGGCTGGTCGATCAACCGGGCCCCGAACGCGGAGCGGTACGCCGCGTGGTGGGTGGCCTGGGCCACCGCCTGGCGCATCAGGCCGGTCGAGCCGAGCACGCAGTCGAGCCGGGTGTGGTTGACCATCTCGATGATGGTCCGGACGCCGCGGCCCTCCTCCCCGACCAGCCGGGCCCAGGCCCCGTCGAACTCCACCTCGGCCGAGGCGTTCGAACGGTTCCCGAGCTTGTCCTTGAGCCGCTGGATGAGGAAGCCGTTGCGCGTGCCGTCGGGCCGCCACCGGGGCAGGAGGAAGCAGGACAGGCCGCCCGGGGCCTGCGCCAGCACCAGGAACGCGTCGTTCATGGGCGCCGAGCAGAACCACTTGTGGCCGGTGATCTCGAACTCGCCGTCGCCGCCCGTGCGCACGGCCCTGGTGGTGTTGGCCCGGACGTCCGAGCCGCCCTGCTTCTCGGTCATGGCCATGCCGCACAGGGCGCCCGCCTTCTCCGAGGCGGGGGCGGCGCGAGGGTCGTAGGTGGTCGAGGTCAGCCGCGGTTCCCATTCGGCGGCCAGCGCCGGCTCCAGCCGCAGCGTCGGGATCGAGGCGTAGGTCATCGAGATGGGGCAGCCGAACCCCTGCTCGACCTGGGCGAGGGCGATGAACATGGCCGCCCGGGCCACGTGCGCACCGGGCCGAGGGTCCCTCCAGGGGAGGGCGTGGAGCCCGTTCTCGATGCCGACCGTCATCAGGCGGTGCCACGCGGGGTGGAACTCGACCTCGTCGATCCGGTTTCCGTAGCGGTCGTGGGTCCGGAGCCTGGGCGGGTTCTCGTTGGCCTGGAACCCCCACGCGATGGCCTCGCCCCCGGCCAGCTCCCCGACGGCGTGGGCACGCTCGGCCGCCCACCCCCCGCCCTCCCGCTCCAGGGCCTCGGACAGCGCCCGGTCCTGCTCGAACCCGTCGTACCCCTCGAGCGGCAGCGCCTGGTTGGTCACCTCGTGCGTCACGCCCGCCAGTGAACCGCGCCGAGCCGCTTCACGGCAACTTCCCCCTTGCATGCGGAGTCATACTGGTTGCATGAGCAGGGAACGAACGGCGTTGATCGCCCTTGCCGTGCTGTTCGCGCTGGCCGCCGCCCCCGCGCTCCTGCTTCGGGGCGATGCCGCCGCCAGCCCCGCCCGGTCGGGTCCGGTCGCGGAGCCGGTGGTTGCCCCCGCGCCGCCCGAGCCCGCTCCCCCGTCGCCTCCCCCTGCATCGACGCCCTGCCTCCAGGCGGGCATCCCCGTCTTCGCGGGAGCCACCCCGGCCGGTCCCAGCGAGCTCGACCAGTCGGTCGTCCACGCCATCAATGCGCTTACGGTGGGTCCCCACCTCGATGCGGCGGGGACCCTCCGTGCCCCGTTCCAGGACTGGACCTCGGGCATGCAGCGCGGCAAGGACCTCCTCAGCTTCTACGCGAAGCGGATGCGGCCCGTGAACTTCTGGGACATGACGGCCCGGCTCAGGAACCTCATCGGCGTCAGGCCCCGCGGAACCGTGGACTCCCCGCCGCTGCTGTACGTGAACCCGAGCGGCGCCGTCCTCCTCCGCCCCCACCCGAACGGAACGCTGGACCTGGTCCTGCTCTGCCCGGCGGGAACCGGCTGAAAGCCATGGACTCCGAGCGGCGCCACCCGTCATCCCGTCGTCCTTCGCCGTCGCGATGCTCCTGTCGCGGGCGGGGGGCGTACGCCGAGACCGCCTCGAACGGCTGGGGCCCCGAGCCTTCTAGTGCTCCGTCGATGATTTGATCTGGTGGAGGGTGGCCCGCCCGCGCCGCACTTTCTCGATGATTTCCTCGGCGGTCTTGTGCCAGACGAACGGCTTGGGGTCGTCGTTCCAATGACGGACCCAGGTCGCGATGGCGTCGGTCAGATCGGCCACGCTGGTGAACACGCCCCGGCGGAGCCGTTTGTCGGTCAGCTCCTTGAACCACCGCTCCACAAGGTTCAGCCAGGAGCTCGACGTCGGCGTGAAGTGCAGGTGCCAGCGGGCGCGCCGGGGATGGGCCAGCCAGGTGGTGATCTCCGGGGCCTTGTGCGCGGACAGGTTGTCCAGCACCACGTGGATCTCCAGCCTCCGCTCCACCGCGGAGTCGATGCGCTTGAAGAACCGCAGCACGTCGGCGGCGGCGTGGCTCCGGTGGTAGTCGGTGAGGACCTCACCGGTGGCCACGTTGAGCGCGGCGAACAGGTCCACCGTGCCGTTGCGCTTGTAGTCGTGGGTCATCGTGCCGGCCCGTCCCGGCCGCATCGGCAGGCTGGGCTGGGTCCGGTCCAGAGCCTGGACCTGCGTTTTCTCGTCGAAGCTGAACACCGCGGCGCGCTCCGGGGGGTTCAGGTACAGCCCGACGACGTCGACGAGCTTGTCCTCGAAGTGGGGATCGGTGGAGACCTTGAAGGTGTCCACCTTCCAGGGCTTCAGGTGGTGATCGGACCAGATGCGGGCCACGGCGTCCTTGCCGATCCCGAACCGACGCGCCAGTGAGCGCGTCGTCCAGTGCGTCGAGCCGTCCTCAGGCTTCTCGTGGCAGGTGACCCGGACCACCTCGGCCACCGTCCCGTCTTCCAGGGCTGGCTTGCGGCCCCGGCCCTTGGCGATCGCCCCCACTCCCGGGGTGCCTTGGGCGGCGAACCGGTGACGCCACCGGCGCACAGTGTCGGAGTCCACCTCGCACCGACGGGCGATCTCCTCGTTCCCTACCCCCTCCGCCGCCCACAGCAGAGCCTTCGCTTGGACCACCGTGCGGTGCGAGAGCGACGTCGACGCCGCCATCTGGCGCAGGTCGGTTCGTTGCTCAGAGCTCACCGGCAGGGCTGGAGCGGTCATGATCGGCATGGCGATTACCATACCAGATTATTTCACAGACAGACCACTAGCTTAGAATTTCGGCTTGGCCGTGGGGCCGCGCCAGGGGTGGCCGATGGTGTGCTGCCAGCAGTTCGGGCCGGGGTTGTAGCTGGAGATCTTCACACCGCACACCTGGCACAACCGGGACTCGGCGCCGCGGCGGCCGGGCGTGGTCTCCGGCTCCGGGTCCCCGGACATGTCCTTCGCCTGCTTGGCCACCTGTCGCCGCCCCCCTCGGGCCACGGAACGCCCAACCAGTTCGAGCAGGGCGCATGATAGATTCCCCATTCCACCCCTGACAAGGCATTTCTCTCGCTGACCCGCGGTCATGACCGGCGTCCACCTCGCCCATCACCTCAGCACGCCGCTGCATCCGCGAGCCCGGGAAGCCTTCCTGGAAGCCCTGGACACCTGGGGGGATCCCATGTCCCCGCTGACGCCGGGACGGGAAGCCCGGGCAGTCCTGGAGGCGGCCCGGGAGCAGGTCGCGCTGGCCCTGGGGGTGCAGCCGGACGAGATCGTCCTGACCTCCGGCGGCACCGAGTCGATCTCGCTCGGCCTGATCGGGGCGGCCCTGGGGCGGCGTGACCGCCCCTGTTGCTCTCCGCCGTCGAGCACCCCTCGTTTCGTGGATACCCTGGAACACCTGGTAACGAGCATGGCCCGCCTCCGCCCCACCTGACCGCAGCAACCGTCGAACGCCACTTGGACCGCTTGCAGGCGGGGCCGCGGGGGCGGTGGGGGGACCGCGGAGGAACGCGGTGCGGAGCCTCAGGAACCGC
>JALYLZ010000037.1 GCA_030774015.1 Actinomycetota bacterium
CCCGGAGGGTGAGGCTCCCCCTTCTCGTTCCCCCGATCCACCCCGGGCAGGGTTCCAGCCTGGGCGCAGCCCGGGGCCGCGCTCGCCTGTGGGAGGCTTCCCGGCATGACCGTCCTGGCCGGCCTCGCGGTGGCCGGGCTCGCCGCCTGGCTCTACCTGCTGGTTGGCCACGGACTGTTCTGGCGGACGGACCAGCGGCTGCCGTTCGCGTCCGATCCGCCCGTCTGGCCGGAGGTCGTCGCGATCGTGCCGGCCCGAAACGAGGCGTCAGTCCTGCCGCTCACCCTCCCGACGCTGCTCGGGCAGGACTACCCGGGGCGGTTCCGGGTCGTGGTCGTGGACGACGAGAGCGACGACGGGACGGCGGCGGCCGCGGAAGCCGCCGCGACGGCCGCTGCGACCCGCGACGCCCTCACGATGATCAAGGGCACCGCCCTGCCTCCCGGATGGGTGGGCAAGGTGTGGGCCATGTCGCAGGGCGCGGCTGAGGCCGGCGAGCCCGGCTACCTCCTGTTCACGGACGCCGACATCGTCCACGAACCCTCGGTGGTCGCCGCGCTGGTGCGGGCCGCGGAGGCCCGAGGCCTGGACCTCGTGTCCCAGATGGCCCGCCTCCACACCACCACGTTCTGGGAACGAGCCATCCTCCCCGCCTTCGTGTACTTCTTCGCCATGCTCTATCCGTTCCGTCAGGTGAACCGGCCGGCGGCGCGGACCGCGGGTGCCGCCGGCGGATGCATGCTGGTTCGCCGGGAAGCCCTGGAGGCCGCCGGAGGGCTGGAGGGGATCCGGGGCCGGCTCATCGACGACGTCTCGCTGGGACGGCTGCTCAAGCGACGGCCCGGGTCGGGCGGCATGTGGCTGGGACACGCCGCCGGCGTGACCAGCATCCGGCCCCACCGCTTCGGGGACCTGTGGGCGATGGTCGCTCGCAGCGCCTACACCCAGCTCCGGTACTCGCCGGCGCTGCTGGCGGGCACGGTAGCCGGGCTGGTCGTGCTGTTCGCCGTCCCGCCGGTTGCCGCCATCACCGGCCTGGTCGACCTTGCCGGTGGGGGCTCCGGTGCCGCCTCGGTGGTCGCGGCGTCGTGCGGCCTGGCCGCCTGGGTGACCCTGGCGGCGACCGAAGTGCCCATCCTGCGGCTGTACGGGCTCGGCCCGCTCCGAGGCCTGGCGCTACCGATGGTCGCCTTCCTGTACACGGCGATGACCGTGGACTCCGCGCGGCGCCATCGCCGCGGGGTGGGAGGGACCTGGAAGGGCCGCCCGGCCGCGCGAGCTCGCTAGGACGAAGGGCCGCCGGGCTCAGCCGGCCACGGCCTGCAACAGCGGAAGCGTGCGGACCTCCACGTCCGGGGCCACGGCGTGGACCTCCTCCGGAAGTCGGGCCAGGTTGACGTTCGGCGCGAAGCCCATGGGCCGGGTGAGCGCACGGAAGAAGTCGTCGAAGTGGCTGGGCACGACCACGCGGGGCTCCAGCTCGGGGAGGATCCGGCCCCAGTAGCCCCTGGTGAACTCGCGCCCCGCCACCCCGGCCACGAAGACGTCCACGCCGTGATGGCGGATCGCGCCGTCGAGGAGGTCCGCGCTGCACCTGGTGGTACAGGCTGGCCCCGGCGACGTCGACGCGGATGCCCCAGACCTGTCCACAGCGGTAGGCCCCGGGCCACAGGCGCTCCAGCTGCGAGCACGTCAGGTCGCCGTCGAACGGGACCGCGCGCCCCAGCAGGAGCCGGGAATGCACGCTGGGGACGAAGGTCACCGAGAACGGCCCCAGCTCGTACACGCGATACGGCTCGACCTCGACGGCGCGCTCCCCCAGCCCGTGCAGCTCCATCAGCCTGCCCAGCGAACGGGACCCCAGTGCAGGACACGAGAAGCGGCGGGCCACGGCCGGTGCGTCGACGGCGTGATCGAAGTGGGTGTGGCCGACCAGCACGCCGACCACGGGTCCGGGTGGATCCAGGAACCGGTCCAGCATGGCCGGGTCCGGGAGGACGGGCCGGCGCCGGAGTAGGCTGGCCAGCGGCGCCCGGGAGACGTACGGGTCGATCAGCAGGGTGTGGCCCTCGAAGGTCAGCCGGAACCCGGCCACCCCCAGCCATTCCAGCTCCAGGCCCTTCGGCAGGCCGAGCTGGGTCGTCTCCAGCTCCCGGAGGGCCTCGCGGTTCCGGCCGGCCTGCCGTCGGCGCGTGGCGGCGGAGCGCGCTATCGCGAAGAGGTGCCGGGCCGGATCGAGCACGGGCCGGACCGTATCACCGGCCGGTACGCTTGGATCGTGGCGCCTTCCCCCGATCTCGCCTGGCAGCCGTCGCTGCTGGCCGTGGACGAGGTCGTGTCCATCGATCCGTCGTTCTCGGCGCTGGAGCGCGTCCACCTGGACGGCGAGGCGTGGGTGGACCACTGCCCGGAGTGGATCACCGGGTCGGACCGGCTGTTCGACGAGGTCCTTACAGGACGACAGTGGCAGCAGCGCTCGCGGCGTATGTACGACAAGACCGTCCAGGAACCGAGGCTCACCTCGCCGTGGAACGCCACCTCGGGCCAGCCGCTGGAACCGCCCGTCCTCGAGGCCATCCGCACGGCGCTGTCCGAGCGATACGGGCGGGAGTTCGATTCGGTCGGCTTCAACCTGTACCGGGACGGGCGCGACAGCGTGGCGTGGCACGGCGACCGCCTCACCCGCGAGATCGAGGACCCCATCGTGGCCCTGGTGTCCCTGGGCGAGCCCCGGAAGTTCCTGCTCCGCCCGAAGGGTGGCGGGAAGTCGCGGACGTTCGTGCTGGGGCGAGGGGACCTCCTGGTCACCGGCGGGAAGACCCAGGAGACGTGGGAGCACAGCGTCCCCAAGGTCGCCGCGGCCGGCCCCCGCATCAGCCTGGCCTACCGCCACAACCTCGACGTCCGCGCCTACGCGCACAAGAGGGTCGAGGACGTCACCGGCGACGGCGACGGCACCGGCGACGGCGGCGGCGTGGTCGACGCCGGCCCGTAACCGTCGGTCGCTACAGGGCCCGGCGCAGCAGCCACCGCCGCAGCCTGGTGTACGGCGGGTACTGGATCGGCGGCTCGAACCGCGTGGGCTTCTCCAGCACGCTCTTTCGGTGGCTGAACGTCTCGAAGCCGTTTCGGCCGTGGTAGGCGCCCATCCCACTGGCGCCGACGCCGCCGAACGGCAGCTCCGGCACGGCCAGCTGCACGACGCAGGTGTTCACGCACGCGCTGCCCGACGACGTCCGTGCGACGACCCGGCGGGCGGCGGCCCGGTCGTTCGAGAACACGTACAGCGAGAGCGGCTTCGGCCGGGCGTTGACGAACTCGATCGCCTGGTCGAGGCCGTCCACGCCGATCACCGGCAGGATGGGCCCGAAGATCTCCTCCTCCATGACCGGCGCGTCCGGTGACACGCCCCGCAGGATGGTCGGCGGAAAGTACCGGTCGCTCCGGTCGGCCTCGGCCGGTCCTCCGCCCATCACCGCCTCGAACCCGCCGGCCTCGAGCAGGCCGGTGAGCCGGCCGAAGTGCTGGTCGTTCACGATGCGCGGGTAGTCCGGGCTCTTCCTGGGGTCGTCGCCGTAGAACTCGCGGACCCTCGCGGCCAGCCGTTCCACCAGGGCCCCTTCCGCGTCGCGGTGCACCAGCACGTAGTCCGGCGCCACGCACGTCTGCCCCGCGTTCAGGAACTTGCCGAACGCGATCCGGCGGGCGGCGACGTCGAGGTCGGCGTCCCGGTCCACGATGGCGGGGCTCTTGCCACCGAGCTCCAGGGTGACCGGCGTGAGATGCCGGGCCGCCGCCTCCATGACGATGCGGCCGATCCTCCCGTTCCCGGTGTAGAAGATGTGGTCGAACCGCTCCGCCAGCAGCGCCTGGGACTCGGGCACCCCGCCCTCCACGATCGCCGCCGCGTCCGGGTCCAGGTACCGGGGGACCAGGCGGGCGATGGCCTCCGACGTCGCGGCCGTGATCTCCGAGGGCTTCCCGATCACGGCGTTTCCCGCCGAGATCGCCGCGGCCATGGGCAACAGCACCAGGTGCACGGGGTAGTTCCAGGGCCCGATCACCAGCCCGACCCCCAGCGGCTCGCGCAGGATGGTCGCCCTGGCCGGCCGGAGCACGATCGGGACGGGGACCCGCTCGGGCGCCATCCAGGCATCGAGGTTCCTCAGCATGTGATCGATCTCGCGCCACACGAACCGGAGCTCCGCGGTCCAGGACTCGATGGCGGCCCGTCCCAGGTCGGCATGCAGGGCCTCGGTGAGCTCCCGCTCGCCCTCGGTCAGCAGGCGCTGCATCTGCCGGAGCTGCTGTTTGCGCCACGCGGCCGGGCGGGTCCGCCCGGCATCGAAGGCCCGGCGCAATCGCGCCACCAGCTCTCGGGCCCCCTCGGCAGGAACGTCCTCTTCGCGGGCTTCCCTCAGCGCACGCACGGGCTCGGCCATGGCACGATCCCCCTTACCCCGATCGGATCTCCGCGACCCACTCCCGCAGGCGCGGCAGGTGCTCGTCGTAGTGCTCGGCCCCGGCCTTGCGGATCCAGAACCGCGCCTCCGGCGGCAGGTCCCGGAACTCCTTCCACTCCTGGAGCATCCGCGTGCGCGCCGACCACGCCTGGGCCCGAACGATGTCGAGCGGAACGTCCTTCATGGCCTCCAGGAACCGCTCATTCATGGCCTCGACGTCGATCTCCTCGGGCCGGTACGTGCCGCCACGGATCCGCTCCAGGATGACGCCCGCCTCTGCCAGCCAGCCCCCGATGTGCGCGAGCATGTCCTTCGCCGACCACCCCTCCGGGTAGTACCCCGGACGCTCGGCCTGCTCCGGCGTAAGGGAGTCCATCAGGGAATGCAGCTCGTCCCACCCGGCATCCTCCGCCGCCAGCAACTCAGAGAAGGTCACGCCGTGACGTTACTCGAATCGCGCCGGCGGCTCGGATACCATCGCGCGGTGCGAGCCCTCGTCGACGGCGTTCGGCTGTTACTTCACCGACCAGGCGGTGCCATCCGAGTGCTCGATCAGCGTGTGGTGGCTGGAGTTTCCCCCGGAGTACCCGACCGCCCACACGTCCTTGGCCGTCCGTGCGCTCACGCCGAGCAGCTCGTTCTCGGCGCCCTTTCCGTTCGGGCTCCCCACCTTGGTCCACTTCACCCCGTCCCAGTGCTCGATCACTGTCTTCACCGTCGCGGTCCCCGAGGAGCCCACGGCCCACGCGTCGGTGGAGGAGAGCCCGCTCACGGCGGCCAGCGCGCTCTCCTTGGTCACGTTCGGGCTCGCCACCTTGGACCAGCTCGTGCCGTTCCAGTGCTCGACGAGGGTCTCGTCGCCCGAGCGCGCATTGAAATAGCCGACCGCCCAGACGTCGTTCGTTGACACGGCGCTCACGCCGGTCAGCTCGCTGTCGCTGCCGGACGGATCCACGCCGGGCACGGCCGTCCATGCCGTGCCGTTCCAGTGCTCGATCAGCGTCTTCGGTCCTGAACCCGACACGTAGAACCCGACCGCCCATACGTCCGACGAGGACAGTGCGCTGACGGCCGACAGGACGTTCCCCGCGCCGCCTCCCGGATCGACGCTGGGGACCTGGGACCAGGAGATCCCGTTCCAGTGCAGGATGAGCGACTTGGGCGCGCCGGAGTAGCCGACCGCCCACACGTCGGAGGCCGACAGGGCGCTCACCCCGGCCAGGCCGTTCCCGAACGGGCTCGGGTTCGGGCTGGGGACGACATTCCAGTGCTTTCCGTCCCAGTGGTCGATCAGGGTCCGGTCGTTGCCCGTGGTGTTGGTGTACCGACCGACGGCCCAGACGTCGCTCGAGGAGACCGCGCTCACGCCGAGGAGCTCGGCCTTGTGGCTGGGAGGGCTCGGGCTGGAGACACGCGACCAGCCCGTGCCATGGCGGCGCTCCGTCGTGGCGTTGAAGTCGCCGATGTCGGAAGGGGTCGGGAAGAGCTTGCCGGCCGCCCAGGCGTCCGTCGGGGAGAGGGCGCTGACGGCGGAGAGCTCCCCGACCAGGCCGCTTCCCAGGGCTGTGCCTGGCGACGCGGACGACCCCAGCACGAACCCGGACGCCGACGATATCGCCGCCAGGGAGCACACCAGCGCCCAACGGCGAAGCGACCTCATGCCACCACGACCGAATCCACGGGAGAGGACATCCTGCTGGGACCCGATTATCGTGGCAACCGCCCTTTCAAAGTGGCCGGGAAGGATGGTCTGACGGCGGTGGGCAAGCGACGATCGATCAGCCTGCGGTGGGGCCTCGCCGTCTCCGTGCTGATCGTGGGCGCGATAGCGTTCCCCGGCACCTCCGGCGCCGCCCCGTCACGCCGGCCGGATGCCTGGATCAAGCTCTGCGGACCCGCGAACACCTGCCTGTTCGCCCCGTGGCACCCCTGGTTCGGAAACAACGCGTACAACACCACCGGGCACGGCCAGCTGGTCTCGGCCGGCGTGGAAGAGGGGAACATGATCCGCTTCTGGGTCTTGCTCCAGAACGACGGAACCCTCGACGGGACCCTCCGCGTGAAGGGATGCTCCGGCAGCCAGACGTTCCCCGTGTTGTCGGTGAACGAGGGAGCGTGGAGGTCCCACACGAATCAGGCCACGATCACCTCGGGGTTCAAGGCGGGAACCGCGTCGTTCCCCGCACCCGCCGGATCGGCGGCGAAGAACACGATCATCACGATCACCTTCCGAGCGAGCACCACGGTCGCGGGGGCCAGCTACACCTGCCACGTCACGGTGAGCTCCAGCGCGGACCCGGCGACGAAGGACACCGTGGTGGCGAAGATGACAACGATCTGAGCCCGGGGTCAGTCTTTCGGCGGCAGCGGTGGACCGACGAACTCCTGGTGAAAGCGGCTGCCGATCTCCTTGAGCGTTTCCTTGTCGACGAACTGCTCGTCGGCGGGCGGCAGCCCAAGGGACCGGGCCGGCTTCCCACCCTCGCGGAAGAACCCTTCGACACCCGCGGGCCCGAAGAACAGGAGCAGGCGGGCCTCCGCGGAATCGACGCGGAACGCATGCGGGACATCGCGAGGGCCATAGATGAGCGAGCCGGCCACCACTTCGGCCACGGCGTCACCGTGCTGGACACGAACCTCGCCGGAGAGGACGACGAAGAACTCGTCCTCCGCTCGGTGGATGTGGAGCGGAGAGGCGAACCCCTTGGGCAGCAGCCACTCCACCGCCGCGAAGCGTCCCTCCGTCTGGTCCCCGGTCGCCTTGAGAACTGCCAGTGCCCCGTTGAACCACAACGCCTCGCCCTCGCCCGGCCCCAGCCCGTAACCGCCGCTCGTTCCCGGAATTGACATCCGCCCCCCCTCCGAGGCTCGGTCTCGTCGATGGAGCATACCCGTGCGTCGACCGGAGCCGCGCTTTCGAGCACACGCCGCTTCCGAGCGGGACCTCTTGGGTTTGGTGGAGGAGCTACGCGTCCTGCTTGCTCAGGAGCCTTGACGATCAGACATGGTTGTAATACTCTGTCGTGCATGGCGCTTCGGAGATCGACTCGCGTGCTGACCGTTTCCGTCCCGCCTCAGACTGCGGAGGACTTCGAGAAGATCGCAGACGAGGAGGGTCGGAACAAGAGCGAATTGTTCCGCGAGATGCTGCGTGTGTACAGGACCTGGCGGAAGACGCAGCGATTCGAGTCCCTCCAGCGGTATGGGGCCGCCCGCACGAGCCGTCTAGGTATCAAATCCGAGAAGGACGTCGAGCGCCTGATCCAAGAGCTCCGCAAGAGTTGAGAGTCGTCCTCGACACCAACGTCTTGGTCTCGGCGTTCAACTTTCCGGGAGGGCCTCCTGAAGAGGTCTACCGCCTAGCTCTCGAAGGGGTGATCGACCTCGTCATATCGCCTCCGCTGCTCGCGGAGCTCGCCCGCGTCCTGACCGAGAAGTTCGATTGGGAAGCCGTCCGCGTCGAGGAAGCAATAGCCGAAGTCGCAGATACTGGTGTCGTCGTCCGCCCGAATGAGAGGGTCCGCGTGGTCGAGGATGATCCGGCCGACGACCGTGTCCTGGAGGCTGCACTCGAGGGCGCTGCGGATATCATCGTCTCGGGCGATATGCACGTTCTTCGGCTCAAGTCCTGGCGAGAGATCCAGATCATGAATCCGTCGACGTTCTTGGCGGAGTTCGAGTAGGATCTGGTACTCCCAGGTTTCGTGGACACGGACGCAAAGAAGCCGAACCTCCTCGGACTTGTTCTTCACAGTCCACTTGGTCGATCACACCCCACCGCCCAAGTACCAGGCCATCGCAGCCCTCGCATTGCACCTTCATCAGCTTGGCTTGAGCGATTCCGCAATCGCTCGCCGGTTGGGCGTTACGGGCAAGACCGCTGGCAAGGCGATCAAGTGGGCAACTGCGAGCCTTGGAGGATGACCCTCGTGGAAATCCGGTGACCGCTCAAGATGTGCCCTCGTCGGGCCGGGAGAAAACCCGGTTTCCCCCGGTGACTCCTGATGCCCAGAAGGGGCTGGGAACGGAAAGCGGGGAATCGGGAACGGGCCTGCACTGCAAGAGGCTACAGATCGCTACGTTTTCTCGGCTGAACCCGGCTGGGCTGGCTGACTCTTATCTGGTTTCGCTGGGGGCGACTTCCCGGCCTCGGGCGCCCCAGCAAGGTACTCGACGACCCGCTCGGTGGGCGTGGGGGGGTTGCCAGCTGCCACCACGAGGCTCAGTGCACGACTTCGATGTTCCTCTTCGAGCGCGATCTGGAGCGCGGCTTCCTCGAACGTCGCCGGCTCAACTACCGGCGCGCCCAGGAACCCGTGGGCACCGACGAGTCGGAGGAACTGACCAGCAGCCTTGGGGTCACGGTCGCGCCTGATGGCCTCCTCCATGACATCCAGGGATGCCTCCACGAGGTTCTGCATTCGCACTGCGGACGCTTCCGCCCGCTCACGGATCCGGCGGTTCAGTTCGGCCCGGAACCGGGGATCCTTGTGCCAGCCCGAAAGTGTCACCCGGTGCACACCGACCGTATCGGCTACCGCCACTTTCGTCATCCCGGTGGACAGAAGGTTGATGGCCTCCAACTGCTTCGCGTTCAACTGGTCTGACCCGGTGATGTCGTCCCTGAGCTCACTCATCGTCGTGGCCGTCTGGGTGGGGGCTTTCCTCGTCGGGATCGTCGGGAGCTCGGTGTTCTGCCAAGCTGGGTGCACCGGTGGCGCATGTGCCGACGAGATCTGACAACTCCGCAATGAACGCCTTCACCTCAGGGAAGTCAGAGAGTGCGCTCAACTGGGCACACACGTTGTCCATCAGGATCCGAGTGAAGCGGACATAGCACTCCCTGAACCACGGCGTGTCGACCATCGCCCTGTGGTCAACCCACTCGAGATCCCCGTACGCACTGAGCGACGGAAAGTACGCCGGCTTCCGCCACGCCCAGAAGAAGTCAGCAAATCGAACGGACATGTCCTCCAGCCGGGCCACCGGGTAGGGTCCGGGCACATAGCTCTGCTCATTCACAATCTTTCCTCCTTCCGCCCCGTCCAAGTTGGGGCACTCGTCCTACCGTGATGCCGCGGGCCTACCTGGGGGCCCCCCGGCTGGGGCCGGCGGCCGGTTCGCTGTTCAGTTGTCAAGTTGCGGGCGCATGGTGGCGGATGTTGGATAGATGAGCCAGGATGCGCCAGTTCCAGAAGAAGTCGTTGAACTGGTCCGCAATCTCAGGCATCCGATCTCGTGAATAGGGTCCGGGTAGGCTCTCATGGGGACTTGCCATGCGAATTTCTTCCTCCTTCCCTCTTTTTTGAGGAGGTTCGTTTAGTCCGAATTGTCGCGATGTTGCGGTTGTGAGGCCTCGATCCGGCCGGCCCCCCCCGAGCGCCTCAGGAAGTCGACCTCTCTCCATGGACCGAGTGAGGCTTCGCTATTGAGTTGTCAAGGTTGCCTTACTCTCGGAGCCGCCTCGCGGCCGCTCGCGTCTTGGACACTCACATCACCCGCGAGTTCAGGCGCTCAGTTGCCATCCGAGGATTCACTGTATATGAGCCATGCTGTGGGATGCTAACGTGAGCCATTTTGGGGAACCGGAACTCCGCCGGGAGGTCGAGAGGAAACTCGGCCGACCGCCTGCGCCTTTGGCCTGGGCGATGGCCCTCGAGTTGGGTGAGGTGGAGGACGCGCTCACCGACTTAAGAAGCGGTGTCCCCCTTGAGGAGGCACTCGACGTCCTTGAGCCTCGTTTGAGAGTGATGGAGAAGTACGTGGGCCGATCCGGCGCCCGACCCGAAAACGCTGAATCCCCTCGCCGCCATGTCGAAGTCCCCCCCAACAGGTCGGCGCTCGCACTCGCTCAAATCCTAGCCGACGAGGCCGCTGAACGACCTTCAGTACGTCAATTCAGGGAGTCGGTTCTGGGCAACAGGCTGCTGAAGACAAGCGAAATGAAGACCTGGGTGCGGAAGCACCTACCCGAGGGAAGCGGCAAGCCACGGGAGGCCAGCCGGGCCGCCGCGGCCTCGAGGACCGAATTGATCGGCCTGGCCCGCCCCTATGACTTCGAGGACGAGCTTGCCGAAGAGGGTGGCCTTCGGGTGGTCCAACGGACGGCCGACGCCATTGCAGTTACAAGGGTCAGCGTCCTTGGACAGCTGGCCGCTATAGGGATGGAACTGCGCGATCTCTACGGGTGGTTCGAACCCAAGGCCGTCCGCTTCGTCCTGACCGGAGACACTCCATCAGTCCCCATGGCCAGCATCCAAGAGGAATCGCCCAACCTAACGGGTCGTCCTCCTTTCCCGGCCGAAGTGATGCTGGTGGCGCGACTGAGTCCGAGACTAAGCGTAAGGAACGTTCAATCCCTCTACCGTCTCGCGAAAGAGCACGCTCCTGGGAAACCCCCATCTCGGGAGAGGGTCAGGGAACCTACCCCGTCGCGGGCGGACCTTGCCGTGTTTGCCCATCGCTACAACGACGGTCGAACCTGGCTCGAAGCAATGAAGGCCTGGAACGGAGTCCGAGCAGACACGAAGTACAAGAATGAAAGAACCTTTGCGCGAGATGCCCGCCAGGCCTTTCAATCGATAACCGACTCGCCACTGGTCTGGAAGAACCCCCGAGGACGTCCAAGGGGAGCCCACAGGTGAGCCTGAACCCGGCCACGGAGCGCCGGTCCGGGCGGAGCGTCTGGCCTGAGATTCGACCCCGGTGTCGGCATTGATGACGTCTGAAGGATGCCAGAACTGCCCATAGGGTCCAGAAGCGCCGAGTGCTTGGACTGGACCCTCATCCTCGGCAGACAACACTTCGAGCGGGTGAAGGGCACACAAACTCCTGATCCAACCCGTGGGTACAAAAACTCGAATCCGGCCTCCGAACAGGTCATTTGGGATTCGATCAGGTCGGGCATAGCTTCGCCACGTTGCCGTCGGCCGCGGCCGCTCACCATGGCGGGTCTGACGCGACGAGGAAAACCCTGAGTGACTCTGACTCAAGTTCTTGGCCTGGTGGCGCAGCGGGACCAGGCAGTCCACGACCGCGCGCCGGTCGATCCCCAACGGGAAGCGATGTGAGCAGGGCTGCAAGAATCGCAGGTCAGGCGCGTGATCCGAATAAATGCACCCCACAGCCTCCCCAGATGGACCGCGATCGTGTGTGGGACCCGGCATCGAGGCCCTGATCGAGCAGCCCTTTGCGCAGCTCGACGATCTCGTCTTCGACCTCGATCGGGGTGCGCAGCGGGCTCCGCCACGGTCGCCTGGACCGAGGTTCGAGCCCGTCCTCCCCTTCGGCATCGAAGCGCCGGCAGAGCTCGAAGACCCACCGGGGCGAGACCCCGTAGTCCCGGGACACCTCGGCCTTCGTCCGTCCCTCGACCCTCACCGCCGTGACCACCAGCCGAGCCAACGACATCGCCCACCCCTCTCATCCGAGGTAGGCACGATGTCCCGAGACAGGCGGAACTATGTCGTGAAACCAGACACTGCCGGGGGCACCCATGTGATGTCCCGGGACATCGTGCACACATGTCCCGGGACATCGTTGCCCAGGTAGCACCTGGGAGTGACGCGGACGGCCGTGTCCTCCTCTGGCCCGGGGCCGCCTCTCTTAGACTGCTCCCGTGGCGATCTGCTCGGTATGCGGCGAGGAGAACCCCGACCGCGCGCGGTTCTGCTCCTCCTGCGGGACGGCGCTGGCGTCGGAGCCCGCGCCCGCGAGGCGCGAGGAGCGCAAATTCGTCTCGGTTCTGTTCTGCGACCTCGTCGGCTTCACGGCGCGCTCGGACGACGCCGACCCCGAGGACGTCCGGGCCACCCTCCGCCCCTACCACGCCAGCCTGCGCAAGGATCTCGAACGCTACGGGGGGACCGTCGAGAAGTTCATCGGCGACGCCGTCATGGCGGTCTTCGGCGCGCCGGTGGCGCACGAGGACGACGCCGAGCGGGCCGTGCGGGCGGCGCTCCGGATCATCGACTCGATCGAGGAGCTGAACGAGCAGCATCCCGGCTTCGACCTCTCGGTCCGCATCGGGGTGAACACCGGTGAGGCGGTGGTGGCCCTCGACGCGCGGCCCCAGGAGGGGGAGGGGATGGTCACCGGCGACGTCGTGAACACGGCAGCACGCCTCGAGGCCGCCGCCCCGGTCGGGGGCATCGTGGTCGGCGAGGTGACCTACCGGGCCACCAAGGACCTCATCTCGTACGAGCCGCTGGATCCGGTGACCGCGAAGGGGAAGGCGCAGCCGATCCAGATCTGGCGGGCGCTGGAGGCCCGAAGTCGGTACGGCATCGACGTGGAGCAGGGCACCCGGACGCCCTTCGTCGGCCGGGCCAACGAGTTCGCCCTCCTCACCCAGACGTTCGCCCGGGCCGTGGACGAGCCCTCGGTGCAGCTGGTCACCATCACGGGCGAGCCGGGGGTGGGCAAGACCCGGCTGCTGTGGGAGTTCCGCGCCCACCTCGACGACCGGCCCGAGCTCATCTACTGGCGCCAGGGCCGGAGCCTGCCCTACGGCGAGGGCGTCACCTACTGGGCCCTCGGTGAGATGGTCAAGGCGCAGGCCGGCGTCCTGGAGACCGACTCGCCGGAGGAGGCGCTGGCGAAGCTCGACACGGCGCTGGCGGCGGTGACCCGGGACGAAGCCGACCGCGACTGGCTGCGCGGGCGACTGGCGCCACTGGTAGGGGTGGAGGTCCGCGAGGGGCAGCAGGACGACCGGGACGAGGCGTTCGCCGCGTGGCTCCGGTTCATCGAGTCGATCGCCGCCCGCGGCCCGCTCGTCCTGGTGTTCGAGGACCTGCACTGGGCCGACGGCCCGCTGGTGGAGTTCGTCGAGCACCTCGTGGAGTGGTCGAGCGGCGTCCCCTTGTTCGTCGTCTGTTCGGCCCGGCCGGAGCTGTACGAACGCCATCCGGGCTGGGGCGGGGGCAAGCGGAACTCGACCACGGTCGCGCTGGCGCCGCTGTCGGAAGCGGACACGGCGCGGCTCCTCTCGGCGCTCCTCGAGCAGGCCGTCCTGCCGGCCGAGCTCCAGGCCGAGCTGCTCGAACGCGCGGGCGGCAACCCCCTGTACGCCGAGGAGTTCGTGCGGATGCTGCTGGACCGAGGGCTCCTCGAGCGGCATGGCGCGTCGCTCCGGCTGTTGCCGGGGGCCGAAGGCATGCCGCTGCCGGAGTCGGTGCACGCGCTCATCGGGGCCCGGCTCGACACGCTGCCGGCGGCGCGGAAGGCGTTGGTGCTCGACGCGTCGGTCGTAGGCAAGGTGTTCTGGTCGGGGGCGCTCGAGGCGATGGGCGGCGTCGACGAACGGACCGTGCGCGAGGGGCTACACGACCTGGCCCGCAAGGAGTTCGTCCGGACGGTGCGAACGACATCCGTGCAGGATCAGGGCGAGTACTCCTTCTGGCACGCCCTGGTGCGCGACGTCGCCTACGGTCAGATCCCGCGGGCCGAGCGCGCGGCCAAGCACCTCGCCGTGGCCGGGTGGATCGAACGGACGGTCGGCGAGCGGGTGGCCGACCAGGCCGAGTTCCTGGCCTACCACTACGAGCGCGCCCTCGACCTCACCATTGCGGCGGGACGGGACCCCGGAGAGGAGCTGCGGGGAAAGGTTTCGTGGGCGCTGCAGATGGCCGCCGAGCGCGCCATGCGCCTCGACATGGCCAAGGCCGCCGAGTTCTACGGCCGGGCCGAGGCCCTCCTCGGGCCCGACGACCCCGAGCGTCCCCTGCTGCACGTCCGAACGCTGGCCGCCGGCGTCTTCCTGGGCCAGACCCCGGAGTCCGAGATGGTGTCGGCGTACGAAGCCGCGATCGACCATCATCGTCGCCGAGGGGAGGCGCTGCGGGCGGGGGGGATGCTCCGGGAGTTCAGCGGCTACCTCAAGGCGGTGGGGCGGACCGAACGGTCGGAACGGCTGGGGGCCGAGGCCATCGAGCTCCTCGAGCCGCTCGGGCCGACGCCCGAGCTGGTGGCGGCCTACTCGAACCGTGCCGGGAACGCGATGATGACCGGCCGCTTCGAGGAGTGGAAGACCTGGACGGACGCGACGCTCGCGCTCTGCGACGAGATGGACCTGCCCGAGCAGCGGATGCGCGGCCTGCAGTTCCGCGGGATCTACCGGGTGATGAGCGGCGACCCGGGCGGCCGGGCCGACCTGCAGGAGGCGCTCCGCATCGGGCTGGACCTAGGCGTCGGGCGGGTCACGGCCCTCGCCTACACCAACCTGGCGGACTGGACCTCCGGCCTCGACGGGCCGGCGGCCGGGCTCGCGATCTACGAGGAGGGGATGCGCTTCGCCGAGCGGCGCGGGATCGTCGCGGAGCAGATGTGGATGCGCGCGGAGACCACGTGGCGCCTGTTCGACGCAGGTGAATGGGACGGGGTGATCAGGGCGTCCGAGGAGATCCGCCGATGGTACGGCCCGCAGGGCCACGCGCAGCCGCTGGTGATCGCAGGGATCTCGGAGGCGAGGGTGCGCGCGCTCCGCGGGGAGCTCGACCGGGCCGGTGAGCTCATGCAGGAGCTGCTCCCCTCGGCCCGCGAGATCAGGGACGTGCAGACGTACCGGCCGGCGCTTGCCGTGGCCGCGCTAATCGCGCTCGAACGCGGACGGCACGACGAGGCAACCTCCCTGCTCGAGGAGCTCGGCGAAGAGCTGGACCAGGCCACGCATGGCCGCGCGTACGGGTTGCTCGAGGCGATCCTCCTAGCCCGTGCGCTCAGCGATCTCACCCAGGTCGACCATTTCGTCGTCCGGCCGTCGGACCCGCCGCCGGCCTACCCCGTGGCGGTGGGCGTGGCCCTGTCCGTGAAGGCCGAGCGCGACGAGGCGCACGGGAACCACGGGGCCGCGCTGGAGGGGTTCGGCCGGGCCGAGGAGGCGTGGGGCGCGCTAGGGCACGTGTTCCAACGGGGCCTCGCGCTGCTGGGACAGGCGAGATGTCTCGCCGCCCTTGGCCGCCCAGCCGAAGCCGAGTCGCCCGCCCGCGGGGCCGAATCGATCTTCGCCTCCCTCCGGGCCCGCTCGCTGGCCGGCCAGGCGCGTGCGCTCCTGCCCGGCGCGTCCACCATGAGCTCCTAGGAAAGCGGAGGAACGGGTTCGATGAGCTTGCAGGCAGCCCTCACCCTTTCGGAGGCCGTCGACGTGGCCACCGAGATGAAGCAGTTCGCCAAGAAGCAGCACGGCTCCTCGTACGCCATCGACCGCCGAGTCGACTGAAGTTCGGCTCGTCGCCCTCAGTTCCCTTCCGCCTGAAGGGCACGGAAACCCCTGATTCGGGATCAAGCAACCAGTTCGTACTCATGTATGAGGCCGCCCAGGACGTCGCTTCTTCTCACGCACAGGATGTTGGGAAGCAGAGCGGGGGGATCCGGCTGCGGGTCAGGCGCCCGGAGGTCGATTCCGCGGTGCGGCCGCTTCGCGTTGTAGTGGACGACGTACTCTCGGAGCGCCCGCTCGAGATGACGTCGACCGAGGACGAGCGTCCAGTCGAGGCATTCACGCCTGACGGTGCGGACCCATCGTTCGGCGAAGGCGTTCGCTCTCGGAGTGCGGATGGGAACTACCAGACCAACATGACGGCCATCGGACTGGACGACCGCCTGTACTTCAGCCAGGGTGCCATGACCAATAGCGGGATCGTGGGCCTGGACGCCTTAGAGCTCGGGTGGCTCAGACGGCTTCCCCACACCCACGACCTCCCGGGCTACGACGTCACGCTCGCCGGGGTCAATGTGACCACCCCCAATCCTCTGGTCGATGAGGGCTCGGCGACCACGGGGGCCTTCGTCCCCTTCGGCACCTCCACATCGACCGGGGAGCGTGTACCAGGAACGGTTCCCTGCACCGCCTCGGTCATGAGCTGTCGCCTGGATGGCAGCGACCTGCGCCTAGTGGCGTGGGGGCTGCGGAACGCCTATGGGCTGGGCTTCCTCCCGGACGGGAGACTGCTCGCCATCGATCAGGGCGCGGACGATCGAGGCTCGCGCCCCATCGGGGGGGCGCCCGACCTGCTGTTCGAAGTGAAGGACAGAGCGTGGTACGGGTGGCCGGACTTCATCGGTGGGGTGCCGGTGACCGACCCCAGGTTCCGCCCGGAACGGGGGCCGGCCCCGTCTTTCGTACTCGCGAACCACGGTGAGCTCCCCCCGCCGGAGCGTCCGCTCCCGGGCGTGGGGAATGCCGTCAAGGCTCTTTAAACCCTTCCTCTTCCTTTCACCTCTCTTGCCCGGAAAATCGTTGCGTCTTCCCAGCTCAGGAGGGGTGAAGCGGTCGCGGACGTTGCATTTGCGACTGCCGGAAATCATGGGCCCGTGATAGGCTCGCCGGAGGCGACACCGTCTGAAGAGGTGTCGATTTCGGCCGAATGCGGGTCCTGGTCGCCCTTCCAGCGAGGTCGAGAGGATGAAGGGCTGGGCCACATCCACTAACACCTCTTAGTATGGTGTTGCGATGAGCGTCCAAGGGATCACGGCGGGCAACGTCCAGCCCCTTCAGTTCCGGTTCCTCTCCGGACGGCTGTCCCTCGATTTTGCCAACACCCTCGCCGGCCGGGGGGGTAGCGAGGTGGAGCTCCTGGCCACGGTGTCCGAGTTGGGAGAGTGGCTTCACCAGGCCGGGCTCACCGCCCTTTCCCCCTCCGTGGGCACCTACCAGCTCCAGGAGGCCAGGAAGCTCCGGGAGGCCATCGCCCGCGCTGCCCTCGCCGCATCGGGGGAGACGGCCCTTCCCCCCGACGAGGTGGCCCAGCTGAACGCCGGGGCCCGCTACCCGGTGGCCCCCCGGCTTGATGCGGAGGCCGGCGCGGTGAGCTGGGATGCGGCCCACGTCGTGCCGGGGGCCCTGGCGAGGATCGCCCGGGACGCGGTCGAGCTCCTCGGGGCGGCCGAACGCTCCCGGATCCGGACGTGCGCCCGCCCGGGGTGCGGGGCCCTGTTCGTCGATTCGTCCCGGAAGGGGAACAGGCGATGGTGCTCCATGCAGGGCTGCGGCAACCGGGCCAAGGTGGCCACCTACCGCCACAAGGGCAGAAGCCGCTCCCGGGGATCACCGGCCTGAGCCTCGGCGCCAGGATGGAGGCGTCTCCTCCCGGGGGGGCCGGTCCCACGGTGGCGGATCTGCCGGCGCCTCACGCTCATGGGGCGTAGCCTGGAAGAGGGCCCCGAAGGCCGGGGCCGCGTCGAATGGAGACGAGCGTCTCGTGGCCCAATCAGAACAGACTCTGGACCGGGCACCGGCGGCCAGCGGGGGCACCTCGCCCCCACGGGTCGGGGGCCGGTTCACCCGGGAGAACGCGGCCTACTACGGCCGGCGGGGAGCGGCGGCCAGGGACCGGAAGTTCCTGGAGCGGTTCCGCCGACCGGAGGAGATCCGCCGGGCCGAGCGGGCCGAGTTCCGGTGGGCCCTAGCCGTGGTGTATCAGGTGTTCGGATCCCCGAGGCGGCCCCGCCGAACCCTCGCTCACCCCGAGGACCGGATCGAGGAGCTCAGGGAGGCCCTGCCCATCCTGGGGCGCAACCTTGACGTGGGCCCCACCCGGGACCGGCTCCGGGCCATCGATGCCATCTACAACGTGTGGCTCCATCCCCGGTTCTTGGACCCGGTCTTCGTCCGGGGGAACCCGTTCGGCATTCCCCTGGGGGTGATGCTGACCGACCCGGGAGGACCGACCGAGGGCCCACGCCGCGATCAGCTGGCCACCCGAGCGGTCCGGAGGGTGCAGGCGAGACTCCAGGGCCTGGAGCACCAGGCGGGCCGGCAGGCCGGGTGACCGCCTCCGTCACAGATCCCTGGAAGCCGACACCTATTCAGACGGTATCGCCCATGACGAGCACACCGCGAGGACCGAAATCATCGGGGTCTCAAAGCCAACGTCTGCGACCGCTTCACCCCTCCTGAGCTGGGAGAGTGCGACGATTTTCCCGGCAAAGGGTCCAGGGAGAACGGAGAACCCCCTCTGTGGAGCGGACGACGGGATTCGAACCCGCGACCCCCACCCTGGCAATGTTCGACGAGCCACCCGAACGACCAGCGGAAACTCTGGAAGATGAGGGCTGACGCCCGTTTCAGTTCGCGGAAGACCCGGCCGTTTCTTGCTGTTTCTCGGTCTCATGCGGCCGGAGTGCGGCCTGACGACAGCCTGTCGCAGGCTGTGATCGACGAGGACCGGGGCCTCGAGTGGTTCGAGTCGAAAGGCCACTCGCACAGCCCTAACCCCACGCATCAGCTGATGTGGGTGAAGTCCTAGGGACAGGTATCCAGGTGCAGATAGGTTCGGCATTCCTGGTCGGTCAGGGTGCGGGTGACCCTGGAAAGCCCGATCCGGAGGAGCTCATCGACATCGAAGGTGAGGCCGGCCACGAGTCCGTTCTGCGTGCCGACGATCACGTGGTGATCGTCGGTGAACGCCACGGCTTTCCCATAGTCCTCGCCCATCGAGATGGCTTGGAGCAGGCTTCCATCGCGTGCGTCCCACAGCCGAACGAAGCCATCGAAGCCGGTCGTCACGATGGATCGGCCGTCGGGGCTGAAGTCCAGGTGGAACACTCCCCCATTGTGCGCGTCGACCTGCCAGAGGACGGTCCAGCTCTTGGTGTCGAACATCTTCAGCTGGCTTCCGCCGGCCGCGAGCAGGGACCCGTCGGGGCTGAAGGCGATGTGGCCTGCCGACGTGGCGGGAGGCTCGAGAGGAAACTCAGCGAGGACGGAGCGGTCGAGTCCGAGAACGATCACCCTCGGTTGCTTGTCACCGATGATGCGCACGGCCACCGTCGACCCGTCGGGGGAGATCGCCGCGCTGCTGACCACCAGGGCAGAGCCTTGTTCCCCGAAGGGGCCGAGCGTGGCGACGACCGAACCTGTATCGAGGTCCCACACCGAGGCGGCGACGCTCTGGCCTCCCGCAACGGCGTATCGGCCGTCGGGCGTGACCGACATCCCCAAGACCCACTCCGCGTAGGGATGGTCAGGGGGGAGGACGGGACAGTCCTTCGAGGGATCGACATCGACCACGCCGAAGCTACAGAGTCCTTCGAGCTCGGTCCGAGTCGCTCCCGTTGAAACGTCGCGTACCACGATGGGCCCCACGTCGAGGGTGGAGGGGTTCGGGCCCCGACCCACCATGTGTTGGTAGATGATGGCGCGGCCGTCGGGGGCAAGCGCCACCGCCAGCCCGGCGTGGTCGGGGAACCGGCGGATGACCTCACCGGTGGCCACATCGAAAACGACGGCGGTGTCCCGGTTCGCCAACGCCATCACGGCGCCGACTCCGCCGGCCGCATCGATGGCCCTGGTGCCGATCTGCCGGGGGCTCAGATCGAGGGCCATCGTCTCACCGAGAGGCCTCGTGGTGAGGTCCCACACACGGGCGGTCCCGTCGCGCCCGAACGTGGCCAACCTGTCGCCCTTGTCGTCCACCGACAGCCCCACGAGGCCACGCTTCTGGCCAGTCAACGTGATCAGGTTCGACCCGGTGGCCGTGTCCCAGACCCGAGCGGTCCCGTCCAAGCCCGCCGTGTAGGCAAGCCGGCCGTCCTGGCTGAATGCAACGCCGGCGGTGCCGGCCTTCTGACCGGTCAGGAACCGCAAGGTCTTGCCGGTGGCCGGATCCACCAACTCCACCGCTCGCTGGGTCGGGTCCGGGGCCGAGAGCGCCATTATCGACCCATCGGGGCTCAGGAACCCGTTGACGTACGGCCGTTTCCAGAGCACCTTGCCCGACGCAAGGTCGATCATCCGTGTCGAGGCGGCGGACAGTCCAAAGGGATCCACCCCGTCGGAGATCTGCAGCCGACCATGGCGGACGTCCACACCAACGAACAGGACGGGGTGGGGTCCCTCGTTCTCGACCTGCGGAGAAGAGGTGACCGGCACGCGCCGGGTGACGCTCCCGCTGTCCAGGCCGACGAACTCCAGGCGCAGTCCCCCGTCCCGGCAAGGGGGTGGATCGGCCACCATGATCAGTTGGTCACCGTTGGGAGTGAAGGCGTTCCCAAACGGCAATCCCACCCAACCGCACTTCGATGACGGCGGGATTCGCTCGAGGACCTCTCCATTCCGCGGGTCGATGAGGTAGATCCCGGTGGCCCGGCCGCCACCGACCCGGTTCTGCTTCGTCCAGTAACGGTTGAACGCCACCGCCAGGACCGACCCGTCGGAGCTGAACTGGGGGTGCGAGAACCAACCCGCTCGATGCTTATCTTTGATCTCCCAGACCAGGTCTCCGGTCGCTGAGTCCCACGCCTGGAGGGTTTCCTTCCTGCCGGTGACCGCCACGAGAGAGGCATCGGGACTCATCACCCCGTCGAGTTGCATGAACGGGAGCGAGCGATCCCACCCACGGGACATAAGGGTCCGCATCGATCGCACGGCCTCATGAAGGGCGGTCACGAGGCGAGGCGGGAGGTCCTCACCTGGAGCCGCCCGCTTCGCCTCGTTCGCGAGCAGGATCGTCAGTTCCGGGTCCTCGTCCAGAACGCTGATGGCGGAGCTGGCCAGCTCCCGGGATCGGGCAATGTCGGCCTGTCGTCCCGCCTCCGCCGCCGACTCGCGGGCCCGGCCCCGCTGCACCAGGGCGACCCCCCCAGCCAGGAGCGCCAGCACGAGAAAGACCGCCACCCCGGTGAGCAGTCCCCGCAACCGACGGTTGGTTCTGCGCTGTCGTTCAGCCTCACGCTCACTCGCCTGCCGGCTCTCGGAGAGAAACGCTCGCTCGAGGTCGTTGAGCGCATCCGAGTGGGTCGCCGCCCAATCCACGGCCACCGACAGCCTCGGCCCTCGGTAGAGCTCCGCGGGATTGCGGTCGGCCTCCTGCCACTGCTTGGCCGCCTCAGTGAGATGCCCACGCACCGCTCGTCCCTGGACGTCCTCCTCCAGCCAGTCGCGCAGCCGCGGCCACTCGCGGATCAGGGCCTCGTGGGCGATCTCCACCAGGCCGTCGCTCCGAGTGAGGAGCCGGTCCTCGGTTAGTCGATTGAGTACCGTGGCCGCGGCAATGTTGCGATCGGGATCGAACTCGGCGATGGGGACCCGGCGCCGGACGGCGGCCTCGCCGTCTCCGGAGCCCACGAGGCGGAGAAGGACAGTCTTCGCCGTCTGGCGCTCTGCATCGGTGAGTTGCTGGTAGGAGCGCTCGGCCAGCCGGGCCACGGCGCCGCGCAGTCCACCCGTCCGCTCGTAGGCCTCCAGCCTGATCCATCCGCCCTCCCGCTCCTCCCACAGCTCGACGAGCGCGGTGGACAGCAAGGGAAGGCCCCCCGGGGCCTCCCCGACCTCCTGGATGAGCCGATCGACGAGCGAGGATTCCACGCGGATCCCGGTCCGCCGGGCCGGCAGCTCGATGGCCCGACGGAGCTCCTCCGGCGACATCGGGCCCACCAGGACGTGGTTCGCCGCCAGCGCCTCCGCCAGGTCGGGGTAGGCCGCCACGTGGCCGTAGAAGTCGCCCCGGAGGCAGATGACCACCACCCCGCGGTCCGGGTTGGCCGCGGCGGTCAGCAAAGCCCGGACGAAGGCCTCCGCCTCGTCCCGATCGGCGGCGGTGGTGAACAGCTCCTCGAACTGGTCGACGCAGACCACCAGTCGCTCCTCCGGCTTCAGTGCGTCGATGGCCCACCCCAGCGGATCGTCCTCGTCCAGCCCGGGTGCGAGGCCGCCCACAGCCGAGCGGAGTGCCGGCATGGGATGCTCACCGGGACGCATGGCCACCTGACGCCACCGGGCGCTCCCGGGGAGCAGTCCGGCTGCCAGCGACGAGCGAAGGCCAGCCGCCACCACGGAGGACTTCCCCGACCCCGACGGCCCGACCACACCGAGGAGTCCGATCCCGACGGTTCGCGCCGCCAGCTCCCCGACGATGCCCTCGCGTCCGAAGAAGAACCGGGAGTCGTCGGGGACGAATGGGGCCAGGCCCTTGTACGGGCAGAGCGGCTCCTCGGCCGTGCCCCCCTCGGGCACTCGGTAGATCCGGTCGAGCTTGAGGCCGATCACGTTGTTGGCGAAGTCGAGCCCGGCCGCGTGACGTTCCCGGCCCGCGCTCAGCCACTCCGCCGCCGCCGCCAGCCGGCGGGTGGCCTCGTCGCGGGCCCACTCGCTCATCACCTCGTGCACCCTGCCGGGAACGCCGCCCGATAACCGGGCGATCGACTCGAGGGGGGCCTCGGCGATGTCGTCGCCGGCGTAGACCCGGCAGATCTCGCGAACGCCCTCGGCGTCGAGCGGGCCGATGCCCCGGTGGCCATCGCCGCGGACGTCGAGGTCCTCCATCAACTTCCCCAGGGTGGCAGTGACGTCGGGCCGAGCGACCAGCGTGAGCACAAGAGCCGGACGGCGCTCGATCTCACCGACCGCCTCCGTGAGCTCACCGGCCGCCTGCTCGCCGGCGGCGTCCAGGTCGTCCAGTACCACCAGCACCGGGGCGGCGGCGGTGCGAGCCGCCTCGATCGCCCCAAGGATGTCCGCGATGGCGGTCCCCCCGGCTCCGGCGTAGCGGACCGCGCCTCCGGTCGCCTCGACGTGGGCCGCGATCTCCGCCGCGAGCCGGGTCTTCCCCATCCCCGTCGGCCCGGAGACGGCCATGACCCGACCGGCGCCGCGGCGGGCCTGGCGCCAGGTCCCACGGGCCCACCGCATCTCGTGCTCCCGCCCCACCAGCGGCACGCCGGTGTCGAGGTCCAAGGGGAGGACACCGCGCTGCCCGGCCGGCGCTGCACCGTCGGGGACCGGGGGCGGGGCCGTCTCGACGGTGCCCTGGAGGTAGGCCACCGGCTCGGGGAATCCCTTCAACTCCACGGTGCCGCGGTCCACCATCGATACCCCGTCGATCTCGCCTGCGAGCTCGGCCACCCACTGGGCGACCAGCACGTCCCCGGCCCCCGCCTTGGAGCAGAGCCGTGCGGCGAGGTTCAGCGCCGCGCCCCGGAACCCGTCCTCCACGGGGACCGCCTCACCGGCCGCCAGGCCGATCCCGGCGAGCAGGGGAAGGGCGGGGTCCCGGGCGATCTCCTCAGCGCAGGTGGCCTGGAGCTCGAGCGCGGCGCGGACCGACTGTGCCGCGTCGTCGAACACCGCCAGGACCTCGTCCCCGCGGAGCTCGATCACCCGCCCGCTCCGCGCTTCGACGGCGTCGCGGGCCAGGCCGGCGAACGTCCCCGCCAGGCGGCCGGCGGCGGCGTCACCGTGCTCGGCAGTGAACCTCGTGTAGCCCCGGATGTCGGCGATCAGGAACGACCGGAGCTTCGTCTGGCTCGCTTCCGGGGGGTCCCCGGCTGCCGTCACCGCCCGTCCCTCTCTTCCAATCCCTCGGCGATGGGTGAAGCTGGGCGCCCATGGTCCCATGGGCGCTGCGAGCGCACAACCGAAACGGCTGCCACAGCATGGTGCTCTTCGTCACGTTGGCGCCACCGGGCGGCCCAGAGGTCATTGCTCCCATGGCAAGACGAGACCGGAGCGAGCCTCCCTCGGTTCCCCTGGGGGGTCGTTCAAGGGGTTCGCCCTTGCCGTAGTCGCACGTCAGCAGGACGTCCGGGACGGCGAAGGTCTCGGTCGAATAATCACGCGCCGCTGCGGGCAACGCCCGAAGCCGAGGTCTGCTGCAAAGGACGCAAACCAGCAGAACACAGCGCCGGAGCACGACTCGACCTCGCAGGCGCAGCTGATTATGGCGGGGTCGAGTTCCTCCCTTTGCCACGACGAGGCACGGCCCGCCTGAATGTGAAGGCCGGTCGAAAACGACAGCGGGAGCCGGTCGAAAACGACAGCACCTGGGTCGGATGCTAACGGGTTCGGGGTCCTCCTTCCATGGGTCCTGGATGCTCTGCCGTTGGCCTCTCCTTCGGACCCGGCGCCCCTGACGACCCCAGCCTCCGGACCCGGGCTTTGGCATCTCTCAGACGGTAGGACTCGCCCTTGGTCTCGATGATCTGGCACCGGTGGGTGAGCCGGTCGAGGGTGGCCCCGGTGAGACGCTCGGAGCCGAGCACCTCGGTCCAGTGATCGAACGGCAGGTTGGTCGTGACCATCAGGCTGGTCCGCTCGTAGGCGGTGGAGATGACGTCGAACAGCAGCTCGGCCCCGACCTTGGAGGCCGGGACGTAGCCCAACTCGTCGAGCACCAGAAGGTCGAGCTTCCCCAGACGGGCCCTCAGCCCGAGCAGGGCGCGTTCGTCCCTGGCCTCGATGAGCAGCGTGACGAGCTCGGTGACCCGGAAGAACCGGACCCGGTACCCCCTGGCGCAGGCGGAGGCGGCCAGGCCGATCGCCAAGTGGGTCTTCCCGGTCCCGGGGTTCCCGACGAGGAGCACGTTCTCCCGGCGGTCGA
>JALYLZ010000038.1 GCA_030774015.1 Actinomycetota bacterium
CCCGCTGCGGTTCGGTCGCCGCCGGCCGGCACCACCGAAGTTGCCGACGGTCGCCTGGATCAACGAGCCACAGGAGGAGGTGGTCGCACAGAACGAGTGACGAGGGCGTGTCTCAAAGTGCTTGACAAGTTCCGGGGTGGCCTGCGGGTCCGGGCCAAGACCGGCACCCTGTTGGGCGGCGTCTCGGCGCTCTCCGGCTGGGTGTGGGGCGAGCGATCGGAGCGGTGGGACGAGTTCTCCGTCTTGTCCGAGGGCCTCACCAAGGCCCGCGCCGTCTCCGTGGAGAACGCCGTGGCGACGATCCTTTCGACGTACGCCTAGCGTGTCGACAGTGACTCTGCCGAACGGCAAGCACGGCACTGCGGTCGTAGTGGCCCCGAGCGACTCCCTCTGGCCACGAGCAGAGGAGCATCGGGATGAACACCCTGCCTCGCCAAGGCCTCAAGGCCCTCGGGGCTTCCCCCGATCCTGACTATGGTCCAGCAATCCAGGGGGAGGAAAGATGAAGAAGCGCATCGTATCGGTCGGCCTGGCAGCCATGTTCGCGCTCACGGCGCCCGGGGCGCTCCCGGCCCCGGCCGCCGGGCGCTCGGGACGACCAGGATCCACGTAACGGGCGGAAGCCACATCGTCGTCTCAGCCGGCTGAGGCGGCCCGAGACAAGGGCGGAGAACACACGACATTCCACCGGCCGACCTCAATGTCTGGGGCCACGCAACCGGGCGTGCGGCATGCCCGCTGCCTAACGGAAGGTGGCGTTCCCCTTGTTCGTTCGGCACTGTGATCGACGCCCGGGCCGGCATTTTCATCGTCAGCAGCTCCTAGCTACCTTCTGGGATTGGAGTGCACGCGCCCAGGCGGGCGGGGCTCGGAACTTGAGATCGTCGGACGTCCAGCAGCCCGAGTATCCATCCAATGGCGCCCTCGACGGAACCGCATCTCCACAGAGGGCCGGTAACACGTCCCCCCCGCGGACCCAGGAGGTCGCAGCCCCGACCCGTGTTGGTTCCACGGTGGTCTCTCGGTCCCGAGTAACGAACGCGCCCGCTCGTGACTTCATGGCTCGTGGAGGTGACAGCGCCTCATCCCCGGTATGAAGGGACTGCTCTGAGCTTCGAGGAGTTCTTTGCCGTCGAGCACGACCGTCTCTACCGGGCCCTCTGCCTGGTCACTCGCAACAGGCACGAGGCGGAGGAGATCATGCAGGACGCCTTTCTGGCGTTGTGGGCGAGGTGGGAACGCATCTCCAACGATGTGGACGATCCCACTGCCTACCTCTACCGAAGCGCGATGAACGCGTTCCGCAGGCGCCGCCGGCGTGCGGCGCTCGCCGCCCGCAAGGCCGTCCGCCTCATTCCGACCGACGACAGCATCGAGCGGATCGAAGAGCAGGAGGCGATCGTTCGAGCGCTTGCGGCCTTGACGCCCAAGCAACGGGCCGCCGTCGTGCTGACGAACCTCCTTGAGTTCACGGCTGAAGAGGCCGGGTCCTTCCTCGGCTTGTCTCCCGGCGCCGTTCGCACGTTGGCGTCCCGGGGGCGGGCCGACCTTCGACGACAGGTAGGTGAAGAGCCATGAGCGACGATCTGAAGCGTGATCTGGCCCATGCGGCGCGCCACTACGCGTCGCCCGAGGACGCCCTACGGCGACTGGAGCGAAGGCGGGATCGCAAGCGGCGCCACGGCAGGCTGGGCGCCCTGGTAGTGGGCCTCACCGTCGCCGCTCTTTCCGTCTGGCTGGTGTCGTCCGCCCTGCAAACCGGCCACGGCCCTCACCCGGGGTCGGAGCCGACCCCCACAGCGGTCTCGCCGAGCAACGGCCCGCTGCCGAACGCCCCGCTCCTGTACGCCAAGAAGCTTCCCGATGGATGGAACCTGTTTTCCTTCGACCCGTCGACCGGGCAGGAGCGGCGCATCACCACCGGGGTCCGGGACTACAGCTCGGACTGGTCCCCTGATGGCACCAAGATCGTCTACGACAGCGAGCACATCGACTCGGGCACGTACGACATCGTGGTGGCGAACGCCGATGGGACCCATCCGACCGTGCTCGGACCGGGACAGGACCCCGCCTGGTCCCCGGATGGGACTCGCATCGCCTACGTCGGCGGCGGTGGCAGGATCTGGGTGATGAACACCGACGGATCCGATGCCCACCCCGTCACGGAGGGCGCAGCCTCCGGCACGGGGACGGGTGATGACGCCGCCTACGACTGGCATCCGGCGTGGTCCCCGGACGGCCGGTCCATCGCGTACGTGCGGATAGCGGCCCACCGGCGGGCGCCGGTGCCCCGCGGCCATTACCTTGTCGACGTGACCCTGCAGCAGGTCCGGGTGTGGCACGGCGGAGCCACGCCCACCGACACGATGCTCACCGATGCATACACCGGCGTCGGAGAGCTGGATTGGTCTCCGGACGGATCCACCATCGTGTTCACGGGAGCCCCGACGCTCTTCTACGAGCCGGAGACCGACGGATTGGCGTGGCCCCGGGTGCTCCTCATCCCATCCGCGGGCGGCGAGGTCACCCCGATCTCGCCGCAGGAGAAGGCCTGGGCCGAGGGAGCAACCTGGTCCCCGGACGGCGCATGGATCGCCTACGTCGAATACGTCGACAACAGCCACGCGCTCGTGGTGATGCGTCCCGACGGTACCGACAGGCGGACCCTCCCCGTCGATCCAGGAGAGGGCGAGATCATCGGCCCATCGTGGGGGGTGGCTCCGCCCGCCTCGCCCTAGACCGTGCGGCCCACGCTACGACCGGACAGTTTGCGGGGTGAACTCATCGACTTCCCATCCTTTCATCACGAGGAGCGCGGGGGCGTGGGCGTAGAAGATCTCGGCGGGTCGGCGGCCCTTCGTGCGGTACCCCCGGTGGGGCCGCTCGAAGTTGTAGAAGCGGAGCCAGGCCTGGAGGTCGGCGTCGATGTCGCGCGCCAAGGTGTAGAAGCGGTACCGGAAGGCCGTGCGGTAGTGCAGGTGGAGCACCGTGCCCTGGAACCGCTCCACGAAGGCGTTGAGATCGGGGGAGCGCGGCGGCAGCCGGTGCACCGAGATCCCCAGGCGCCGGCAGGTCCTGGTGAACTCACCTTTGAACTCCGGCCCGCCGTCGACCACGACCTCGACGAGGGCGATCCCGGCCTCCCGGTACACCGGCAGCACCTGGTGTTCCAGGAACGACGCGGCGGTCCGGGCCGACTTCTCACCAGCCCGGACCTCGGCAAAGCCGAAGGAGCACGCCCCTTCGACGGCGGAGTACTGCCAGATCTTCCCGACCCCCTTGAGCTTGCCGACGTACATGGTGTCGAGGAAGACCTGCTCACCGAGCTGGTCCGAGCCGATGTGGCGGTGGATGACCTCCCTGGCCCGGATGTCCCGCAGGACCCGTTCGGTGATGGGGCCGCCTTCGGTCGCGGCCAGGGCCTCGGCGGCGGCCAGGCGGGCGGAGCGACGCTCCAGGCCCGCCCGCCGGAGCACGTTGGAGATCCCTCCGTGGGAGACCCGCCAGGACCCGAACCGAGGCAGGACCAGGGCCGCGGCGATGGTCCTGGGCCCTTCGGTTGGGTGCTCCACGGCGTAGGCAACGATCTGGTCGACGAGTGGCGCTGGCAGACGCCGGTCAGGCCGTTCGGGCGGCCGGGGCTTCGGCAGGAGCCCGGCCTCTCGGTAGAGCAGGTACCGGGCCCGGAGCTCGTAGTACCGGCTCTTGGAGATCCCGAGCTGCCCGCAGGCCTCCCGGACCTTCATCCGCTTGTTCGCCACCAGGTCCAACACCTGTTTGCGCAGGCGTGCCAGACTCGTCGCCGGAGCCATGGGCGCCTCCTTCCCGTCGAGTGCCTGCTCAACGGGAGGAGCATCCCCCTGGCTCCTTTCGCTGTGTGGGAGGTTCGTGAAATGTCCGGCTTCAACGTGGGCACTACGCCCTAGACACGGCCCCCAGGCCGGTCTGTGCGGACAGGCTCGTGTTTCCGCTGGGGGGCAGGGACCTACTCCGCCTCTGGCCGCCGTCCCCGCCGGGCCGCGGCTCCCGCCCGACAGCCTTCAGATCGTCTAGGAAGGCCTAAGGCGTGTCTCCTAAGCCTCGATCCACCGTTTGGAATGACTCCCCGACCACCGGGGCCCCGCTGAGTAGGCAAGAGACTGTAACCGAACGGTGAACGCGTCCCGGGTGACCCGTGCGACGGCGTTGTGTCGTGCAGTGGTGGGTCCGAACCAGCGCGTGCGCGGAACGGGGCGCGCCGGAGGAGCGGATGGCACCGCACCGATGGAGAAGGGGTACTCAGGCGAGGAGCGGCAGTGCCCGCAACCGAACGATGGCGGTGAGGAA
>JALYLZ010000039.1 GCA_030774015.1 Actinomycetota bacterium
GGCCTGGCTGGCCGGCCTGGCCGCCGGGGCCGGAGCGGCCGGCGCGGGGATCGCGCTGTCCCGGGTGGCCATCCGGCGCGACCGGCGCCGGGTGGACCCGGAGTCGCGTGAGCGGCTGGCAGAGCTCCCGCCGGAGGACCTCGGCCCGCTGGTGTCCTTCGACGGCTCGCTCCTGACCGTCCGCGCCGCGGGCGACCCGTCCCGGCCGGCGGTGGTGTTCTCGCACGGCTTCAGCCTGGACATGACGACCTGGCACTACCAGTGGAAGGAGCTCTCCAAGCGCTATCGCTGCGTGCTGTTCGACCATCGCGGCCACGGCGGGAGCGGGGCCGCGGAGGGCTCCGACTACTCGCTCCAGGCCATGGGAGAGGACCTGGTGGCGGTGCTGGACGCGGCCGTGGGGGAGGGGCCGGTGGTCCTGGTCGGCCACAGCATGGGCGGGATGGCCATCCTGGCCATGGCCGAACGCCACCCGGAGGAGTTCGGGCCTGGCGGGCGCATCGCCGGCGTCGTGTTCGCCGACACCGCCGCCGCCGAGGTGGTGCGGGGCGCGCTGGCCGGCGTCACCGCCCGCATCCACGCCCTGGTCAGCGCCCCCAAGCGGGCGGAGCGGATCCACCGGTTCATGCGGGCCGGCGAGTCCGACCTCGCCTACGCGGTGTCCCGCCTGACCCAGTTCGGCCCGAAGGCGCCTCCGTCGCTGGTCGCCCACGTGGCCCGTATCTCCGGCCGGGCCCCGCTCGAGGTGTGGGGAGACGGCCTGGCCGGGATCCTGCGCATGGACTTCCGCCACGCGGTGGAGCACGTCCGGGTTCCCTCGCTCGTGATGGTGGGCGACGTGGACCGGATCACGCCGCCGGCTTCGGCGCTGGCGCTGAAGGACGCCCTCCCCGATGCTCGCCTGGTCGTGCTGAAGGGCGCGGGGCACCTGGCCATGATGGAACGCCACGAGCAGTTCAACCGGGTCACGGAGCGGTTCCTGGAGTCGGTCCTGGCGCAGGCGGCGACACCCGCCGCGCGGGGGAGAAGGCCGTGATCACCGAGGTCGAGGGCATCCGGGTGGGCCACTGGACGGACCTCGAGGGCCTCACCGGATGCACGGTGGTGCTGTGCCCGCCGGAGACCGTCGGCTCCTGCGAGGTTCGGGGCGGCGCCCCCGGGACGCGGGAGACGGACGCCCTCCGCCCAGGCACGATGGTGAACGAGGTGCACGCGGTGGTCCTGACCGGCGGGAGCGCGTTCGGGCTGGCCGCCGCGGACGGCGTGGCGCGATGGCTGGAGGAACGGGGCGTGGGCTACGACACGCGGGTGGCCCGGGTGCCGATCGTGGCTGCGGCGGTCCTGTTCGACCTGGCCGTCGGCGATGCGGCGGCCCGGCCGGGGCCCGAGCAGGGCTACGCGGCGTGCGAGGCCGCCGCCGACCGCGTGGATGAGGGAACCGTCGGCGCGGGCACGGGCGCCACCGTGGCGAAGCTGCCCCACCCCGACCAGGCCATGAAGGGCGGCGTGGGGTCCGCTGCGGTGCGGGAGGGCGACCTGGTGGTGGGTGCCATCGCGGCGGCCAACTCGCTGGGGTTCGTGGTGGACGACGACGGCGAGCCCATCGCCGCCAACCGCAGCGGGCTCCCGGCCACCGCGCCGCCCGAGATCTGGGGGCCGGGCACGGCCACCACGCTCGTGGTCGTGGCCACCAACGCCGCGCTGACCAAGGAGCGCGCCCACCTGCTCAGCCTGGCGGCGCACGAGGGGCTTGCCGACGCGGTGAGGCCATCGCATACCATGTGGGACGGCGACACCGCCTTCGCCCTGGCCACCGGCCGCGTGGAGGCCGGCCAGCGGGCGGTCGAAGCCCTCGCCAGGAGGGCCGTCGCCGAATCGATCCGGCGGGCCGTCCGGACGGCGACCGGCGTGCCCGGCTTCCCCTCGGTCAGTGAGCTGGGGGAGGTGGATGGGCAGTGACGGTCACGAGGACCCTGGAGGAGGCCGCGGAAGAGGCGGCGACGTGCGTCCGGTGCCGGCTGTCGCAGGGGCGGACCCAGGTCGTGTTCGGCGTGGGCGACCCGCGGGCCGACCTGATGTTCATCGGGGAGGGGCCCGGCTACTACGAGGACAAGCAGGGCGAGCCCTTCGTCGGCGCGGCCGGCCAGCTGCTGAACCGCCTGCTCGGCGAGATCGGCATCCGCCGGGAGGACGTCTACATCAACAACGTGGTGATGTGCCGGCCCCCCGGGAACCGCGACCCGTTTCCCGATGAGATCGAGTCCTGCCGGCCGTGGCTGATGGAACGGGTGGCCCTGATCGACCCGGCCGTGATCGTGACGCTGGGCCGGTTCGCCACCGCCGTGATCCTGGACCGGCCGACCGTGTCGATCACCAAGGTCCGGGGCCAGCGGTTCCGGTGGGACGGGCGGGTGGTCATCCCCACGTTCCACCCCGCGGCGGTGCTGCGGGGCGGCGGGGACGCCTCCTCGCAGATGGCGGCCATCCGCCAGGACTTCCAGATGATGAAGCAGGCGCTGGCTGAGCGTCCCCAGCCGCCCGAGGAGCAGCTCGGCCTGTTCTGATGAGCGCGCCCCGGCGTCCCTCTCGAGATCCCCGCCCGTGAGCCACGTCATCGAGCTCCACGTCCCCAAGCCGGAGGACATGGAGGCGCTGGGGCAGGCGGTGGCCTCCCTGGTGGACCGGGGAGACGTGCTGTCGCTGACCGGAGACCTGGGGGCGGGGAAGACCACCTTCGTGCGGGGGGCGGCCCGGGGCCTGGGGGTGCCCGAGGGCCAGGTCCTGTCTCCCACCTTCACCCTGGTCCGCCAGTACCGGGGAACACACCCCGTCTACCATCTCGACGTGTACCGGCTGGAGCGGGTCCAGGACGTCATCGACCTCGGCTTCGAGGAGCTGCTCGACCCCGAGGGCGTGACCTTCGTGGAGTGGGGCGACGCCATCGAGGGCCTCCTGCTGGACGACTACCTGGAGGTCGAGATGTGGACCCGGGCCGAGGACGACGGCCGGGTGGTCCTGCTGACCGGGAACGGGCGGACATGGGCCAACCGGTGGGAACGCCTGGAAGCGGTGGTCCAGTCCTGGATGGAGCCGCCGCCGTGATCGTCCTCGGCATCGACACGTCGACCACGCAGACGAGCGTCGCCCTCGGCTCCGAGCGCGGCACGCTGGCGGCAACGTTCCTTTCCACGGGCCGTTCGCACCACGAGGCGGTCGCCCCGGCGGTCGAACACCTCACCCGGCTGTCCGGGACGCCGCTGTCGCACATCGGGGGCGTGGCCGTGTGCATCGGGCCGGGACTGTTCACGGGGCTGAGGGTGGGCATCCAGACCGGGAAGTCCATCGCCCAGGTCCTCTCCCTGCCCATGGTCGCGCTGACCTCGCTCGACGTGCTGGCGTTCGCCGTGCGCTACACGCGCCGCGTCATCTGCTCCGTGGTCGATGCCCGGCGAAACGAGGTGTTCTTCGCGCTGTACCGGCCCGCTCCCGGCGGGGTGACCCGGACCACCGAGTACATGGTGGGGAGCGCCGCCAAGCTCGCGGCCGAGCTGGAGGCTCGGGCGGAGGATGTGCTGCTCGTGGGGGACGGCGCGATGCGGTACCGTCGCGAGCTGGAGTCGGTGGGGAGTCCGGTGGAGTTCGCGTCGCCGGCGCTCGCGTTCCCGAACGCGGCCGCGCTCGTCGAGCTCTCCATTCCCAGGTTTCACAGGGAAGAATTCGACCGCGTCGCGGACGTGGTCCCGTTGTACCTGAGGAAGTCGGATGCGGAGATCGCTTGGGACAAAAGAGCCCGGACCGGCTGAGCTCGAGATCAGCCGGATGCGCCGCCGGCACCTCCGCGGCGTGATGGCGATCGAGCGGCAGGTGTATCCGCGTCCTTGGAGCCCCAGCCTGTTCCTGGCGGAGATGTCGGAGTCGGCGAACCGTACCTACCTCGTGGCCCGGATCGGCCGCGACGTGGTGGGGTACGCCGGCATGATCTGCTACGGCGACGAGGCCCACGTCACCACCATCGCCGTCGACCCCGAGCAGCATCGCCGCAAGATCGGGACCCGCCTGCTGTACGAGCTGATCGAGTCCGCCATCGAGATGGGGGCCCGCGCCGTATCCCTGGAGGTCCGGGTGTCGAACTGGGGGGCGCAGCGGCTGTACGGCCGCTTCGGGTTCCGTCCGGTGGGCGTGCGCAAGAACTACTACCAGGAGACCGGCGAGGACGCGCTGGTGATGTGGGTGGACGACGTGCACACCGCCGAGTACGAGCAGCTCCTGGACCAGATCGTGGCCGACGCCGCGGAGAGCGAGTGACCGGTGGGCCAAGCGGCGGAGAGCGCGGAGTGACGCGCGCTTGAAGGTCCTGGGGATCGAGACCTCCTGCGACGAGTCGGCCGCAGCGATCGTCGAGGACGGCAGCGGCGTGCTGGCCAACCTCGTCGCCAGCCAGGTCGACATGCACCGTCGGTTCGGCGGGGTGGTCCCCGAGCTGGCCTCGCGGGCGCACGTGGAGGTGCTCTCGCCGCTCATCGACGAGGCGCTGTCCCGAGCGGGGATGCGCTTCTCGCAGCTGGACGGCGTCGCGGTCACCGTCGGGCCCGGCCTGGTCGGGGCGCTGCTGGTGGGCCTGGCCGCCGGCAAGGCCGTCTCCCTGGCCACGGGCGTTCCGCTCATCGGGGTGAACCACCTGGAGGGGCACATCTACGCGAACTTCCTGGAGCACGGCCCGCCCCGGTTCCCTTACGTGTCCTTCGTGGTGTCGGGGGGCCACACGCTGCTGGCGTGGATGCCCGAGGAGGGGCGCTACGAGATCCTCGGCCAGACCGTCGACGACGCCGCCGGCGAGGCCTTCGACAAGATCGCCCGGTTCCTGGGGCTGGGCTATCCGGGCGGCCCGGAGATCGATCGGGTGGCGCGGAAGGGGAATCCCGACGCCATCCGCTTCCCGCGGGCCATGGAGGGCGTCGGCTACGACTTCTCGCTGTCGGGACTGAAGACCGCGGTGATCCGCCACGTCCGCCGCGAGCGCGCCGAGGGCCGCGAGCCCCGCGTGGAGGACGTCGCGGCGTCATTCCAGGAAGCGGTGGTCGACGTACAGGTCCAGAAGACCATCGCGGCGGCGAAGGAGCGGCGGGTCGAGCGGGTGCTGCTGGGTGGGGGGGTGGTCGCCAACACGCGCCTGCGGGACCGGATGCTGTCGGCGGCGGCCGAGGCGGGGCTGGAGGTGCTGGTCCCGCCGCTCGAGTACTGCACCGACAACGCGGCCATGATCGCGTGCGCCGGCTACTACCGGTTGGCCCGCGGCGAGCGGACGCCGCTGGACGTGGGGGCCGACCCGGGTCTGGCCCTCGACCAGCCCATCGCCGTCGAGCCCGCGCGGTCCGCATGACCTCGATCCTGGTGACGGGGGGCGCGGGCTTCATCGGCTCGCACCTGTCGGACCGCCTCCTGGCCGAGGGGCACCGCGTGATCGCGGTGGACGACCTGTCCACCGGCCGCATCGCGAACCTCACCGAGGCCCGGGGCTACGGCAAGGACTTCACCTTCTACAACATGGACATTCGCAGCGAGGGTCTCCGCACGCTGTTCGAACGGCACCGCCCCGAGGTGGTGATGCATCTGGCCGCGCAGCCGAACGTTCGGGTCTCGGTGGAGGATCCCGCCCTCGACACCTCCGTGAACGTGCTGGGGCTGCTGAACGTGGTGGAGTCCTCGTGCCGGACCGGGGTCCGCAAGTTCGTGTTCGCCTCGTCGGGAGGGACGATCTACGGCGAGCCGCGCCGGCTGCCGGTGAAGGAGACGGCGGTGTCAGGCTCCCGTCCGCTGTCGCCGTACGGCATCAACAAGAAGGTGGCCGAGGACTACCTCCGCTTCTACCAGCGGTACCGGGGGCTCGACTTCACGGCGCTGGCCCTGGCCAACGTGTACGGCCCGCGCCAAGACCCGGCCGGCGAGGCCGGCGTGGTCGCCATCTTCGCCACGAAGATGCTGGCGGGGGAGACGCCCACCATCTTCGGCGACGGCAACCAGACCCGGGACTTCGTGTTCGTGGACGACGTGGTGCACGCGTTCGCCCTGGCCATGGAACGAGGCTCCGGCAAACTGGTGAACGTGGGCACGGGCCTGGAGACCTCGGTGAACGGCCTGTTCCGGATGCTGGCTCAGATCACCGGCTTTGGGGGGCAGCCGCTGTACGGGCCGCTGCCACAGGGGGAGCTCCGCCGCAGCGCCCTCGACATCGAGCTGGCCATGGAGGCCCTGGGGTGGCACCCGTGGACGCACCTCGAGGACGGCCTCGGGGAGACCGTGGCGTTCATCCGCGGGCTGTAGCCGGCGGGTCGGGGAACGGATCCTGTTCGGCGGTGCGCTCGAACACCCGCCGGGCCTTTCCCATCTCCTGGCGGGGGATCGATCCCGGGTCCCCCACCACCACGGTCACCCGGAGCCGGAGGCGCTCGGCCAGGCGGCCCCGCAGCGCGGCGGCGACGTCGTCCCGGCCCGACAGGCGCGCCGTGGACGCCAGCTCGACGCGGACCTCGAGCTCGGGAAGCGTTGGGCGCCGGTCCACCACGATCGCGTACTGGCCGCCCAGCGCCGCGTCGTCCAGGACGACCGCCTCGATCTCGCTGGGGAACACGTTCACGCCCCGGATGACCAGCATGTCGTCGACCCGTCCGGAGAACCGCGCGATCCGCCGGTGGGTCCGGCCGCAGCCGCACGGCTCGTCGACGAACGCGGTCATGTCGCCGGTCCGGTACCGGATGACCGGGAGCGCTTCCTTGGTGAGCGTCGTCAGCACGAGCTCGCCCAGCGTGCCCGCCGGCGCGGGGTCCCCGGTGTCCGGGTCGACCACCTCCGGCAGGAAGTGGTCGTCGAAGACGTGCAGCGCACCCTTGCCCTCCCGGCACTCCATGGCCACCCCCGGCCCCATGACCTCCGAGAGCCCGTAGATGTCGCAGGCGTCGATCCCGCCCCAGGCCGCCTCGAGCTTCTGCCGGAAGGCCTCCGACCACGGCTCCGCACCGCACACCGCGTAGCGAAGCGGGATGCGGTCCAGCAGCCCCTCCGCCGCGGCGCGCTCGGCAAGCAGCATCGCGAACGACGGTGTGCAGGCCAGGCCGGTCGCGCCGAGGTCCGCCAGCAGCTGCACCTGCAACCCTGGATTGCCGCCCGACGCAGGGACCACGGTGGCTCCCAGCCGCTCCCCGCCGTAGTGGAGCCCCAGCCCCCCGGTGAACAGCCCGTAGCCGTAGGCGACGTGAAACACATCCTCCGGTGTCCCCCCGGCGCAGGCGATGGCCCGCGCGTTCACCTCGGCGAAGGCCTCGATGTCGGCGCGCGTGTACGCGACCACGGTGGGTTTGCCGCGGGTCCCGGAGGAGGCGTGGATCCGGATGGTCTCCGACAGCGGCACTGCCAGCATCCCGAAGGGGAAGGTGTCCCGCAGCTCGCTCTTGGTGGTGAACGGAAGCGTGCCGAGGTCCTCCACCCTCCGGATTCCGTCCGGGTCCACGCCGGCCAGCTTCCGGTCCCAGTACGGCGATGCTTGGTTCACCAAGCGCCTGATGAGATGCGCCAAGCGCTGTGCTTGGTGGACCAAGCGCTCGGCGGGATCCATGGTCTCGAGGTCCGGCTGGAGGATCACGGCGCCGCCGATTGTGCACCATGCTCGAGGACCCACGTCGTGAACGACGCCGCTCGCCACAGGTCGGGAAGGCCGCGCACGAGGCTCCCCGGCGTCACGTGGGTGAACGTGGTCAGCGCGTACTCCGGCGCGTGGAACGCGCTCGCCAGCAACGCGGCCTCGGAGGGCGGCACCGCGGGGTCGTCGAGGGACTGGAGGACCGCGACCGGTGCGTCGATCCGCCCGACGTACCGGCTGGGTGAGAACGCCCTGATCTGACGCAGGATGGACGCGGGAAGCCGGTCGATGAGCGCGAGGGCCCGGCGAGGGTCCCGGTTCTCCAGCACGCCGTACACGGCACGGGCATCCGCCGACAGCTCCGACGGCGGGAGGCTGCCGGCCATCGCGTCCTCCAGGGCCGCTCGGTCGGCCGGGAGGAGGAACCGCTCGGCCTGGTGGCGGAGGATCCCCGTGGCCTGGGGCGCGGGCTGCCACCGCACCACCCGCCCGTCCGCGGTGGTCGCGTGGGTGGTGATGCCCTGGATGACGTGCCGCAGATCGAAGTAGGCGCCGAACGTGGCGACGAACCCCACCGACCCCGCGATCCGGGGGTCCGCCGCGGCGATGAGGGCGAACGACCCGCCGTCGGAGATCCCCACGAGCCCCACGGAGCCGTCCACGAACGGGAACCGCTCCAGCAGCAGCACCGAGCGAACCAGGCGGTCGATGTCGTCCCGCGAGAGGACCCGGAACCGGAGCTCCAGCTGGGGTACGAACACCACGCGCCCGGTCCGGGCGATGGCCGAGGCCAGCCGCTCGATGCGCGGATCGTCGGCCCCGCCCCGGGCCGCCCCGTGGACCAGGACGATCCCCGGCGCGGGCCACGACGGCGTGTACAGGTTCCCCACCAGGTCCGGAGCCACGACCACGCGGCCCACGCTCACCGACGAACCGAACACCCCCGGGACCGGCAACCCCACGGCCCGGGCCACGGCCAGCGCCGCGGTGACACGGACGTGGATGGGCGGCACGTACCACAGCCCGGTCAGCACGAGCACGACGGCGGCCACCCACCGAAGCCACCGGTGTCGCCGCCCGCCCACGACGGCGAGCATAGGCCGGTGCCCCAGCTTTCACGTTGACCTTCTCGGCGTTGCTGGCTATCCTATTAGCACTCGCAGGGCAAGAGTGCTAGCAGTCTGGTCAGGGAAGTCACAAGAGGAGGGATCGATGGCGAAGTTCAGCCTGGAGCCTCTGGAAGACCGCATCGTGGTCAAGCCGGGGGAAGAGGAAGAGACCACGGTATCCGGCATCGTCATCCCGGACACCGCCAAGGAGAAGCCCCAGGAGGGCGAGGTCATCGCCGTGGGGCCGGGCCGGTTCGAGGACGGCCAGCGTGTTCCCCTGGACGTGAAGGTGGGGGACAAGGTCATCTACTCGAAGTACGGCGGCACCGAGGTCAAGGTGGAGGGCGACGAGTACCTCATCCTCTCCGCCCGCGACGTCCTCGCCGTCGTCAGGAAGTAAGCCGGGGCTTGTCGCCCGCCGCAGGCGGGCTCGCCCGACCGATTGAAGCGTCAGGAAGCGTCGTGGGGCGGGGCTCGTCCCCGGCTCACAGCGTCGCCAACCGAGGAGGCCGAATGGCAGCGAAGGTAGTGAAGTTCGACGAGGAGGCCCGCCGGGCCCTCGAAGCGGGAGTGAACAAGCTGGCGGACGCCGTCTCCGTCACCCTCGGCCCGAAGGGGCGAAACGTCGTCCTGGACAAGAAGTGGGGCGCCCCCACCATCACCAACGACGGCGTGACCATCGCCAAGGAGATCGAGCTGGAGGACCCCTACGAGAACATGGGGGCCCAGCTGGCCAAGGAAGTCGCCACCAAGACCAACGACGTGGCCGGCGACGGGACCACCACCGCGACGGTCCTGGCCCGGGCCATGGTCCACCGGGGCATGCGCAACGTCGCCGCGGGGGCGAACCCCATGGCCCTGAAGCGCGGCATCGAGAAAGGCGTGGCCGCCGCGGTCGAGGCCATCATGGCCCAGGCCAAGGACATCGACTCGAAGGACGAGATCGCGCACGTGGCGTCGATCTCGGCCGCTTCCACCGAGATCGGTGAGACCATCGCCGAGGCCCTGGACAAGGTGGGCAAGGACGGCGTGGTCACCGTCGAGGAGTCCAACACCTTCGGCATCGAGCTCGAGTTCGTCGAGGGCATGCAGTTCGACAAGGGGTACATCTCGCCGTACTTCGTGACGGATCAGGAGCGCATGGAGGCGGTCATGGAGGACCCCTACATCCTGATCGTCAACAAGAAGATCTCCGCCGTGCAGGAGATCCTGCCGGTGCTGGAGAAGGTCCTCCAGGCCGGGAAGCCGCTCATGATCATCGCCGAGGACGTGGAGGGCGAGGCCCTGGCCACGCTCGTGGTCAACAAGATCCGGGGAACGTTCGCCGCCGTCGCGGTGAAGGCCCCCGGCTTCGGCGACCGCCGCAAGGCGATGCTCCAGGACGTGGCCATCCTCACGGGCGGCCAGGTCGTGTCGGAGGAGGTCGGCCTGAAGCTCGAGAACGCCACCCTCGACCTGCTGGGCCGGGCCCGGCGCGTGGTCGTGGCCAAGGACACCACCACCATCGTGGAGGGCCAGGGCGACGAGGACGAGATCAAGGGCCGGATCAACCAGATCAAGGCCGAGATCGACAAGACCGACTCGGACTGGGACAAGGAGAAGCTCCAGGAGCGCCTGGCCAAGCTGGCCGGCGGTGTGGCGCTGATCAAGGTCGGCGCGGCCACCGAGGTCGAGCTCAAGGAGAAGAAGCACCGCATCGAGGACGCGGTTTCGGCGACCAAGGCCGCCGTCGAGGAGGGCATCGTGTCCGGGGGCGGCGTCGCGCTGATCCGCGCCGAGGCTGCCCTGGACAAGCTCGACCTGAACGGCGACGAGGCCACGGGCGCCCGCATCGTGCGGGAGTCCCTGGCCGACCCGGCACGATTGATCGCCGACAACGCTGGGTACGAGGGCGCGGTCGTGGTGGAGCGGATCCGCTCCGAGGGCGACACCCGCGGGTTCGACGCGGCCAAGGGCGAGTACGTCGACATGTTCAAGGTCGGCATCATCGACCCGGCCAAGGTCACCCGGTCCGCGCTCCAGAACGCGGCCTCGATCGCGGCGCTCGTTCTCACCACCGAGAGCGCCGTCGTCGAGAAGCCCGAGGAGGAGGAGCCGGGGGCCGCCGGGGGCGGCCACGGGCACATGCACTAGCAGCATCGCGAACGCGACGCTTCGGAAGGGCCGGCCTGCGCGCCGGCCC
>JALYLZ010000040.1 GCA_030774015.1 Actinomycetota bacterium
ACGACTACGTCCGGTGGTTCGCACCAATCTGGACGGGCGTCCCTGGGCAGGTGAGGCGAGACCACCCGGCCCCGTATCCGGCGGAGGTGCCGCGCCGCCTCATCCGGATGTTCAGCTTCGCCGGCGATACCGTGCTCGATCCCTTCGCCGGAACGGGGACCACTGCCCTCGCCGCGATGGAGACCGGCCGGAACTCGATCTCGGTCGAGGTCGAGCCCGCCTACGTTGACCTTGCCGAGCGGCGATTTCCCGCGGCAGGGCTGGGAGCCCGGGTGGAGGTTGTTCGAGCTCAGGCCGGGAGTGCGAACGGGCTAGATGCCACTTCGCCCTCTCCCTTCGGTGTCAAGGCACAGGCATGACGCCGACGCGGACTCCAACCTGCGAGTGCATCCCTGGAGGGACTCCCTCACGCCGGCGAAAGGTCGCCCGGACCCCGCCACGTAATCTTCTTGCCCTTGGGCATCAGTCCGCGCCGTCTCGCCTCTCGCAACCACCGGTGCACCGTCGAGGTCGGGACCCCCACCTCGGTGGCGAGGGCCTCGGCGGGCCCAGACGTCTCCAGGGCCTTGACGTGGTAATGGTTGACCACGTCCGCGTAGAACCTGTCCGGCCTCTTGCCCGTGCCGGCCGGCACCTTCAACGGGGGAAGTCTGATCGTGATCGGACCGATCCTGCCCTCACCGAGCTTGAGCTTCCCCGGGTCCGGGGCGTTCTCCGGGCCCGTCCCCCCGGCGGCGATCGAGGCCCGGAGGCGACGGGAGATGTGGGACGCGTTCACCACGGTCTCCAGCCTGCCCAGTGGCAGCCGGCGCAGGTCGGCCGCGCCGAGGTCGCTCAGGTACAGGTCGGCGATCTGGATCCGCTCGCCCTCCGGGGCGGAGAACCGGATCCGCACCGTGCCACGGATGCCATCGTCCAGATACAGCGTCCATCCCCCCCGGGCGATGAGGAGCAGTCCTCCCCCCTTCAGCACGTAGACGGTGCCCAAGACTTCCGAAGGCATCGCGCCACGATAGCATCGGCCCCGTCCGCCATTCGCAGGTGCATCCCTTGACCGTCCAGGGCGAAGGGCGGTACCGTCTGCCCATGCGGTCAACGGCTGCATCGATGAATGGCAGACGGAGCTCGTCGAGCGGGTCAGGCCGACCCGGCTCCCCCGGCCCGGCGCCCGTCGGCGGATCAGGCGGCGGGCGGGCCTCAGCCTCCGGGAGGTCGCCGCAGCCCCGGGGGTCCGTCCGATGACCGTGCTCAGGCGGGAACGGGGTCAGGCTCCCCGACCCGGGCACGCCTCCGCGTACCGGCGCCTCCTCGACGCCCTGGAAGCGGAGCGCCGGTGACCGAGTCCGAGGTGGCCCGCCACCGGGACCCGAAGCCACCAGACAGTGCGAGCCGAGCGGCAGCGAGGTCCTTCCTAGGAGCAGCCGGCGTCGGGCCGTGGCCGTTGCTCGCCGGGCGCGCCCTTGACGGCCTCATCGACTCGCCCCAACTCGTCAGGGCCGTGAGGGGCGTTCCAGAGGAGTTCGTGCGCTTGTTCTTCATCCGCTTCCCCGGGCAGTGGCCGAAAGGGGTCCCCCTCCCCGACGCGGTCGCCGGGTCAAGGATCGCTGAGCGCCTGGCCTGGCGGTGCGTCGACGCCCTCCGCCCGTTCCAGCAGCACGTGAAGAAGAGGCCGGGAGCCCGTGACTCGGCGGGAGCAGTTGCCCTGCTCCCGGTAGAACTCATCCAACGGGGACGCCATCCCACCGCCGATGGGATGAGGGAGGGAGCCGAGCGCCTGCTGGGCCAGGGCGAGGCTGCCGTGGTGGGGGCGGACCGGCTGATGGCCCTGGAGGGAGATGGCTCAGGGCAAGGGGACCGCGACCCCTTCGGTGTGGTCGCGCTGCTGGGGCGGCTCGGCTATCTGGTCGAGCCCGACCCCAGGATGTCTTCCCGCCAGGAGCAGACCCTGGTCCTCTTCAGGGCAGGGGAGGGGAAGCCCGGACCCCTGAGTCCGCTCGGCCGAGACGTGGCGACCCTCGGGGGCGTGGTCTTGAGGGCACTCAGCGAGCAAGACGCCCGGGACGCCCTGGAGTCTTCGGCCTGGGCCCTGGTGGTGACGGTGGCCGGCATCCCGGCGTCCGAGCTGGCCCGGGCCGAGGCCAGGGTCCGGTGGCTCCTCGCCACAGGCCGGTCAGGCTCCGGGCTTGGGGCCCGCCTGGGCCGGCTCGACGAGGGGAAGAGGCGCCGGCTTGCCGAGACCCTCGCGGGCCTGGTCCCTCGGACGTTCGCCACCTCGGGTCCCGCCCTCGAAGCGATGGTCAGGGCGTGGGGCCTGCTTGGCTTCTCTTCCGACGACGCGTACATGGCGCTCCACGATCGTGCTCTGGGGCGCCCGATCACCCCTCGGTCGGGGCCCGAGACAGCGGGGTTAGACCGCGGCCGGATCGCAGCGACCAGGCGGGAGACCGAGGCCGCGAGCTCCCTCCTGGCCCGCCACCTGGCCGAGGAGGAGGAGGCGCCTCCTCCTCGTTCTCCCGGGGGGCTCGATCCATCCCACGCCGCTTTCCTCACCGACCTGGCGGTCCGACCTCGGTGGCGGGCCGAGGAGCTGGAGGCCCTCGCCGCCGGTCACGGCCTCATGCCCCAGGCGGCCCTCGACCGCATCAACGAGGCCGCCTTGGAGGCCTGGGGAGAGCCGCTGATGGAAGGGGAGGACCCCCTCGACGTCCATCCACGAGCGAAGGAGTTGACCTGAGGTGACCGAGATCGCGGAACGCGCAGTGGAACGAGAGCCCGTTCGCCCGAGGGAGCGCGACGCTATCATCGCGGCCCTTCGCGTAGGGGAGGTCCCCGCCACAGGCCTGCACCACCTGGTGGTGGGGCGGGGGTCCGAGCTGGAGGCGCTCGCCTCGGATCTCGACGCCGTGGCCCGGGGCGGGGCGAGGTGCCGGGCGGTGGTCGGCCCGAACGGCGCGGGCAAGACGTTCCTGCTCGCCGTCCTCCACCGGGCCGCCCTCGCCAAGAACCTGGTGGCGACCCGGGTGGACCTGACCCCCTCTCACCGCCTGCACAGCACCGGGGGCCACGCCCAGGCCCTGTACCGGGCCATCACGGCCGGGCTCGCCACCAGGGTCCGCCCCGAGGGGGGCGCCCTGCCGGCGGTGCTGGAGCGGGTGGTGAGCGCCGTGGTGGCGAAGGCCGTGGAGGAGGGACGGGGGCCCGACCGGGCCCTCCG